>CAINOM010000263.1 GCA_903851455.1 uncultured Bacteroidota bacterium
CTTTGGTGCCTGCCCACAAATATCGTCATTGCATTTTTCAAGCCCAAGGGCAGGAATCGCTATGCGCTCGTGGCCATGTTCCTGATCGTTGTTTCCTTCCTGCTGGACATATGCAGGGTACAGGGATTGCTGTTGCCTGAGTTCGCACCATTGCTGCTTGCGCTGCTTTTCATTTATGGCACGATTTATAAGCGCAGTAAAAATATAACCATTCCCAGTACCAATGCCTGAGATTAATACTCCCGCTTCCTCGCGCGTGTTTTACCACAAAATGGGTTCCGGCCCTGCAATCGTGCTGCTGCATGGTTTCCCGGAGAGCGGTACACTGTGGCAGTATATCTGGAATGAGTTATGTGCATCATTTACACTCATCGTTCCCGATTTTCCCGGCAGCGGCAAGAGCCTGCTGGAAAGAGAAACGAGCATGACGGATATGGCAGTGTGTGTAAAGGTGATCATGGATACAGAGCATATCGATAAGGCGATCATTGCCGGCCATTCTATGGGCGGCTACGTTGCTTTCGCTTTTGCCGGGCTGTTTCCGGGTAGGGTAGCCGGTTTGTCACTTGTTCACTCTAGTCCGTTGGCCGATGACGAGGAAAGAAAAAATATCCGGTTAAAATCTATTGATCTGATACGAAACGGGGGTAAGAATGCGTTTCTAAGCCAGATGGTACCCAATCTTTTTTCAGCTTCGTTTAAACAGTCTAACTCCCTGGCAGTCAAACAGCAGGTGGATGAAGCTTTGAAGATGACCGAAGACAGCCTGGTAAATTTTTATAAGGCTATGATCATGCGTCGTGATCATACTTTTGTCCTGGAAGCGGCAACTTTTCCTGTTCAATGGATAATCGGATCAGATGATAATGTAATATATTATAAAAAAATATTAGAGCAATGCAATAAATCTAATATTAATTTTGTATCTTTTTATCGTGATTGCGGGCATATGAGCATGGTTGAAGCGCCCAAAGCTCTTAGTCACGACTTGAAAGAATTTACTGATTATTGCTATAACTCCCTAAGGACTTCATAATGAATAGCAGGCTATTCACAATATTATTTTTCCTTTTCTCGTTCGCGGTTTTCCCCGCGATGGGTTCCCATATAGTAGGCGGAGAAGTGACCTATGTTTACCAGGGGGACAGTGTGTCTGCGACCAATGGAGCTATTTATCACAAGTACAAAGTCAGCCTAAGCATCTACGAGGATTGTCTCAACGGCCAGCCAGAAGCAATTGCCCAGGACAATCCTGCGTTCATGGGTATTTTTGATGCGCTTACAAAGGCTACGGTCCAGATAGACACAAACGTTTTCTTTGTTACATCGCTGAGCGTGCCGGTCAATTTCAGCAATAACTGTGTAAGTAATATACCGGCTACCTGCCTCCTGAAAAAGACCTTTGTGAAAAATTATGCCCTCCCATTTAATTCCCACGGCTACGTAGTTTCTTACGAGCGATGCTGTAGGAATGCAAGTATTCTCAATATCAGCAGCCCAGGCAATGAAGGCTCTACTTACTATTGTGTTATACCTCCTACACCAGTGCATAACAATAGTGCTGTTTTTGCCAACTATCCTCCGCAGATCATCTGCCTGAACAACCCGCTGTACTACGACAATTCTGCGACTGATGCGGATGGGGACTCGCTCTCTTATGGATTTTCCAGCGCTTTAAAGGGTGCCAACGATGCAGATATCAAGCCCATTCCGTATTATCCGAATTTTAACGACACAGTCATTTATATTCCCCCTTATTCGGCTCAAACGCCTATGACTGGTTTTCCGGCTATACACATAGATCCGCATACAGGCCTTATTACAGGTACGCCAAATCGCATCGGTCGTTTCCTGGTTACCGTTTATTGCAATGAATACCGTGGCGGCGTACTTATCAATACTATTAAGCGTGAATTCCAGTTTGTGGTTACCGATTGCTCAAAAGTGGTGATAGCAGATATCCCACAATATTCTACCGACTTCAATACTTACATTGTGGACTGTGCCGATTATACCGTTCATTTTACCAACACCAGCAGCGGTGGTTTTGCCTATCATTGGGACTTCGGTGTGCCGGGTACCGCAGGTGATGTGTCTGACGATTTTGAGCCAACGTTTACTTATCCTGATACCGGTACGTTCACTGTAAAATTAGTGGTTAATCCCGGATCTACCTGTCCTGACAGTATTAACAGGCTCGTAAAAGTATACCCCAAATTCTATGCGGCCTTTACCGACAGCGGTCAGCAATGCCCGGGTGCCCCCATCAATTTCAAAGATCAGTCAACCGCCACTATCAAGCCAATCACGAGCTGGGAGTGGAACTTCGGAGATGGTACTACTTCTACCGATCAGAATCCCGTTCACAACTATACTTATGGCGGCACGTTCAACGTAATTCTTGTTTCCAAAAACATCAAGAACTGTGTCGACACTGCTATACGACAGGTAATTGTGGAGACCTTTAAGCCCTTTGCCGGTAATGATACCATAATTGTAAAAGGTGAGAATATACTGTTCAATGCCCAGGGTGGCATACAGTACAGTTGGTCACCGCCTACTAATCTCAGCGACACATCCATTTACGATCCGTTAGGTACTTATTCCGACACAGGTCATTTTACTTATTACGTTCATGTTGTCAGCGGCTATGGCTGTATGGGAGATGATACCATAAAGGTGACCGTAGTAGGCCATTCTGAGTTTGTGGTGCCCACAGCCTTCACACCAAATGGTGATGGCCTTAACGACTACTTCAAGCCAATTGCTATCGGTTACAGAAGTCTGAGCTACTTCCGCATATTTAACCGTTGGGGTGAGCGTGTGTTCAATACCAATTCCCTGGAAGAAGGGTGGGATGGTACCTTCAATAACAAGAAGTGCGATATGGGTACTTACTACTGGCAGATCAGTTACACAGACCGATTCGGTAAGGATGGGTTCCAGAAAGGTGATGTGACATTGATACGATAAAGTCACCGATGCTTAAAGACAAAAAATATTTGGCACTTCTGCAAGAAAAAGTTTTGCTTTAAGCAAGAAACTGCTTATTTTTGCACTCCAAAATAACCAAACTCTTCCTTAGCTCAGTTGGTTAGAGCATCTGACTGTTAATCAGAGGGTC
>CAINOM010000264.1 GCA_903851455.1 uncultured Bacteroidota bacterium
ATTAGCCTTCCTGGAGCTGGCCTTTGTGGAGGTAAGCTCTGATGGGATAAACTATTTTCGTTTCCCTGCTACCTCGCTGACACCAGATAATGTCCAGCTTGGTAATCCCGACTATGTTACTGCCAGCAAACTGAACAATCTTGCGGGCAAGTATATATCGATGTATGGCACTCCATTTGACCTTGAGGAGCTTTCTGGCATTGTTGGGCTTGATATAAATAATGTGACCAACGTTCGCATTGTGGACGTGATCGGAGATATTGGCGCTCATGCTTCGCGTGACAGTATGGGCAGGGTGATCAATGATCCTTATCCTACTGCATTTGCTTCGGGCGGTTTCGATCTCGACGCCGTTGGGCTGATCAATGAAGTGGACATAACACAGGTGAGATCGCTGCCAGATAACGTATCTGTTTCCGTCTTCCCGAATCCTGCTACAGATAAAGTAGTTGTTTCTGTGGCGGGTGTTATACCCGCGGGCCTGCAGGCTACACTTACCACCATTACCGGCAATGTGTTGCTGCAGTGCGCGATAGCTCAAGGCAGCAACACGCTATCGCTGGCACAATACCCCGCGGGGATGTACTACCTTGTATTGAACGATGCCAACGGAAACAGATGGGTAGAAATAATTACAAAGCGCTGATCGTTGTTCTCTGTTGCTGCCTTGCTTCCTGTAAGAAAGACAAGCCGGATGCAGCGAATAATGGAGTTCCCGGCGCTACCGGCAATGTGTATGTGGTATGCGAAGGAAACTTCGGGAATGGAGATGCGACACTCTATGCATACGAACCACTGAACGACAGCGTCTATGGCGACCTCTATGCGATTGCGAACGGCCAGCAGCTAGGCGATGTGCTGCAGAGCATGCAGCACATAGGCGATAAGCTTTTTCTTTGCGTCAATAATTCTGACAAGATAGTTGTACTCAATGCAGCCGATCGCCGACTTGCGGGTTCCATCAGTATTCCCAAGCCAAGATATATATTGCCCATAAGCGCTACCAAAGCTTATGTATCGGCATTGTACAACAACAAGGTCTATGTTATAAACCCACAGACATTGCAAGTGACGGATACTATTTTCCTCCCCGGTCAAAATCCGGAGGGTATGTGCCTGTATAATAACAATGCGATCATTTGTACATGGGATACCGCAGGTAATTCTGTTTTCAAAGTGGACGTCAGCAACAACCAGTTGACACAGACCATTAAAGTGGCAGGCTATGCTCCGCAGGAAGCACTTATCGATAAAGAACAAATGTTGTGGGTGCTGGGCGGAGAGCAGTCTGTGGGCAAGACAGCAACATGGACGCGGCTTGATCCATCCACCGGTGAAATATTGAAGTCATATACTTTTCCCGCAACCGCAAATACGGTGAGACCAGTATTTAACAACACACGAGATACGCTCTATTTTATTGAAGCCAATCAGAATAGCGGAACTAATGATAATGGTGTATACCGCATGGGCATACATGATGCAGCCCTGCCTGCACAACCTTTTGTGGCTGCGAAACAATATCAGTATTTCTGGGCATTGGGTGTAGATCCGGTAACCGGCAACATCTATGTGGGAGACCCGAAGGGGTTTGTGCAAAAGGGTAGTGTCTACATTTACCAGCAGGACGCAACACTTATAAAGACATTTAGTGTGGGCCTCGGACCGGGCCATTTTTATTTCGACGAGTAAGGGTTAATTTGAAGAGGTGCAAATTTGAAAATTTGAAGATACCCGCAGCACATAAATACCGGCTTCTCCGGATTGCATCAATGCTGATGTTGGCTCTTTGTGCGGGTAAAATTTCTGCGCAAACAAAAGACACTACGCTTAATGAAGTCAGGGTGCGTGGCAAACATAAAGTCTCCCGGGATGTGCGGGTAAGTGAGTTCTCTCCCGGTCAAAAAGTTGTGTCCATAGATTCTGCCACACTGCAACAGTACCAGTTACAAAACATATCTAACCTGCTCTCGCAGCAGGAACCGGTCTTTGTAAAGTCTTATGGGTTCAACGGTGTGGCAACACTGAATTTCAGAGGGTCATCGGCTGCGCAGTCGCAGGTAATGTGGAATGGTGTGCCAATACAGAATGCTGAACTGGGTGTTGCTGATGTGTCTGCATTACCCATCATGATGATGAGTAAGGTGAATATTGTGTATGGCGGTTCATCAGCTTTATTGGGCAGCGGCAATGTGGGTGGTGCTTTGCTGCTGGAAGACGATGCGCCGGTTTTTCGCAGCAAGGACAACGACAGGAACCATTTGTCTTTCAACCTGGGCGGCGGCAGCTTTAACCAGCTGATGGGTGGCTTCAAGGGGCGTATTTCGAATAGCCGGTGGTACTTCTTGGTAAGTGGATTTGGGCAGTACGGGGCGGACAACTATAGGTATACGACCTCGCAGGGCGCGCATATGCTGATGCCCAACGACACCATACATGGGGCATCAGGTATGGTGCGGGCGGCCTATAAAATAGCCGATAGAAACATCCTTACATTTTCCGGCTGGTATCAACAGAATGGCCGCGATATTCCGCCGGCGCTATTCGAAACTTATTCCAACAAAAAGCAGACGGACCGCTCAGTGCGATTGTTGCTTGATTGGAGTAAACAAACAGATAACGGAAGCTGGTATGCAAAGTCGTCTTTGATACGTGATGAAGTTGACTACGGCGACCAGGCGGTACAACTTCATACGGGTAATACGGCGTATCAATACTACCAGGAGATTGGATGGAAGCGTCAGTTCCACCAATTCGACCAGTTGCTTCTGTTTGTACCCTTGCAGGTAGGCTGGATAAATGTGCAGGACAGCGACAAAACAAAGCAGCAGGACAAGATCGCGTTGGCAGGGGCATACGATTACAAGTGCATCAATAACCGGCTGGATGTTGCTGTCAATGTGCGGGAGGAAGAGATCGCAGGGCAAGGTGTTACTGCAACGCAAAATGTTTTTTTGCCGGGTGCAGATGCGTCTTTTGCAGTTCTTGATTGGCTGACAGTACGGGCAAATGCGCAGAGCACTTATCGTGCGCCATCGCTGAATGAGCTGTACTTCAACCCCGGCGGCAATGCCAGCCTGCTGCCGGAGCATGGATGGGGAGAGGATGTGGGTTATACTGTGAAAGCTAAATGGCGGGGCTTTACCGTTTATCATGACCTCTCTGTTTATAACCGCGATATACATGACTGGATATTGTGGCTTGGCGGTGCCATCTGGACACCGCACAACATAGCAGAAGTGCACAGCAGGGGAGTGGAGACAGCCAATAATATTACTTACAATAAAGGCAAATGGAAATTTCACATCGGCGTTAATACTGCTTACGTACTGGCTACGACGGTGAGCAGCTATATATACAACGATGGCAGCGTGGGCAAGCAGATACCCTACACCCCAAGATACAACGGCCAGCTGAATGTCGGGTTTACCTACCAGGGTTTCTCACTTAACTATAATCATACCTATACAGGCTATCGTTTCACCACCACCGATGAATCGTCGTACCTGCTTCCCTACACTACCGGCAATGTACAACTTATGTACAGCATGAGCATCCTCCGTCATCAATGGCAGTTTACCGCGCAGTGCAACAACATATGGAACGAGCAATACCAGGTGGTAGCTTCCAGGCCGATGCCGGGGACAAACTGGCTTGCTGGATTTAAAGTTGATTTGTTTTAGTGGTGATTTTTGTTATGTGTTTCATCCTTATCTTTGATATCAACCGCATCAGCGGATCATCTCAAACCAAAAAAATCTTAACCACCAAAATTCAAATGTTATGAAAACAACACTGCTTTTATTTGCCGCCCTATTTTTTATGTCCGCTCGATCGTTTGCTACTGTCCACACGATCACTGTATCAAACGATGTCTTTACACCGAATGCCATCCCGAATGTGCACCTTGGAGACACGGTTACGTGGACCTGGCTTTCAGGTAGCCACACGACAACCAGCACCTCTGTTCCTGCGGGAGCCGTTACCTGGGACCACGCCATGAACTCCGGTTCAACGACATTTACTTACGTACCTGCTGTTGTAGGAACTTACAGCTACGAATGTACTTTTCATGCCTCTATGGGAATGACAGGCACATTTAATGTTATCACCGGTACGAACGTAAGCGCGGTGCAGACTACGGTCCTGGCGCCGGTTTATCCTAACCCGGTATCAGAAACGCTGCATGTGATGTTTAATGCAACAGCACCGGCGAACGTAACTTTAACTGATATGGCAGGAAACCAGGTGATCACAGAAAAATTCAATGGTACCAGCGCTGCCGACATCAATCTGCGCAATATCGCTACAGGAAATTATATTGTTCGCATTGTACAGGGAACAGATGTTTCCAGCCAGCAATTGGTCGTGAGGCACTAGTCTAAATCGTTTTCAATAAAAAACACCTGC
>CAINOM010000265.1 GCA_903851455.1 uncultured Bacteroidota bacterium
AAGAGATAGGTATTGTTGGTGTGATACACAATCGCCGTGGACAAACGGCAGAAGGCAGGATACAACCGGATTAAATGGATCACGCCACAGTGTTTACCTTTACACGGGCCAGCAGAAAGGTTTCGGCGGCAAGCATTAATAGGGCCAGGAAAACACATATTTTCCATAACGGCCAGCTGCTGCCACCGCTATCTGCGATACCGCCACCCTCGTTTACACTCATCCATTTGATGTTGTCGCCTTTCCAGTCACTTTTGAGGGCAGTTATGTCGCGGAAATTGAGCAATGATTCGCTTTTGTTCTGGTTAAGGGCTATTTGAGTGGTATCGCTGCCGCCCGCTGTGCTCAGTGCATAAAAACCGGGCTGCTGCACTGCCTGGTCTATAAAGACATCAAGCCCGGCACCGTCAGGACGTTGCGAGGGTATTATGTCGATGCCCTGGCCGTAGACATGTACCATGTTGCGCTCAGAGGCATTGGCAAGTGGCAGGTAAACGGCCTGCTGTGTGCCGCCGGTGATGGCATAAACACTGCTGCTGCTGCTTTGCATGGCCATTTCATAAAGGAAGGGCGTAAAGAAATAGCTACCGGGGAAATTACCCGATTGCAGATCGGCAGACATAGCGCCGATGTATAACTGACCTTTTGAAGGCATATATCTTGCGAGCATGGGATCGCCATTGCGGAAGCTGAGGACAGATTGCTGGTTGGCACTAAGGCCTGCACTAATAATGTAGTGCCAGTTGGCTACCGGCAACTGCACATTTTCAGGTATCTTTTCAAAAAGATCTTTTACCAACGTACTGCCCTGCTGCAGGGAGCTTGCAGTCTGCGGCACGGTGTCTATACCTGTGATGCGGAGTTCGCCTGCCTGTTTGAGGCCATCGTTCAGCAGCTGGTAATTGCTGGTCTTGCCGGGGAAAATGCAAATACTTTGGCCGCCTTGCAGTGCATCGTTAAGTGTTTTTCCGAGTGCGTCGTCTATGTGGGTGATACCGTTCAGTATCACCAGGTTGTATTCTTTCCAGTCTTTAGGGGCTGCGGATATCTGCGCCTGGTTGAGCCGGAAGCCGTTGTAAGCTCTGAAGGCTGCCTGTATGTATGTATTGGGCTGACCGTCATTGAGCACCAGAACCGAGAGGTTTGGCGAGCTACGTGCTGTGACCCGGAAAGTATCGTCGAAGCGAACGGAAGGGTCATTGAGCGTGAGGGTGATCTTCTGCCAGTTGGCGTTGTTCACCTGGAAATTAAGCGTATCGAAGCTCTCTGCCTTGTCTGAAAAATTAAGCGATGCCGCGCTTTTTACCTGTCCGTTTATCGCCAGGCTAAGAACCGGGTTTTCCTTAGGCGGCTTGCCGGAGCAATGGGTATGCACTATAATGTAGTTGCTCTTTCCGGTCTGTAATACCGGCGTGGTGAGGTAGGCGGTATCAATGTAAATATCCTGTGGCTCATCGCTCTGCACGGGCACGCCATAGAAAGTGATATTTTTCATCAACTGCTTGTCCGGATTGGCCGGGAAGGCTGTCTGCTGGAAATCGGAATAATAATAGACATCTGCGCCGCCTTTGCTTTCGTTTTCTATTATGCTCTGCGCATTGGCAAGCACCTGGTTCACTGTTTTTGAAGAGGCTGAGAAATCTGTGGCGTTTATTTCGGCAAATACTTTGTCGGCTGGCTCGGCGTGGTAGCTGGCCGGCTTATCGTTGGTAAGCAACACAAACCGGGTGCCGGGTGCGGCATGGCGCAGCTGCTTGCGGGCGGCATCCTTGGCAACATCCAGCATGCTTTGGGCATCTTTTTTCACCGACATGCTATAAGAATTGTCGATATAGATGACCTGGAATTTATGGTCACCGGCCGATTTATTGTTTTTATTAAAGAATGGCTGGGCGAACGCCAGTATGAGCGCAGAAAGAAACAGCATGCGGGCGGCCAGCAACCACTTGTAGCGCACCTGGCTTTGTTTACGGCTGTTGAGCTGGATATTCTTCAGGAAGCGGGTATGCGGAAAAAGAATGGTCTTATACTTGCGCAGATTGAACAAGTGTATCAGCACCGGTATTGCCAGCGACACACCTGCAACCAGGAAAAGGGGATATAAAAAACTCACCTGACAAATATAGGGTAATGTGGGGAATGG
>CAINOM010000266.1 GCA_903851455.1 uncultured Bacteroidota bacterium
AGGTAGGTGTTCCCTATTTCAAACAATGACCAGGCCACCTGCTCATTGTCTCCGAGCTCTTCGCCCAGGGCAAGCGACTTCTTAATGTATTCTATGGCCATCAGGTAATTCTTTTCGTTAGAGTAGGCCTCTCCGATATTACCCATGATCGTCGCCATGCCGGGCTTGTTTCCCATGTCTTCGACGATCTTCAGCGCTTTTAGAAAGTAGTCCAGTGCTTTTTCGTTGTCCTTCTGATCGCAATACAACGCACCAATGTTGGCTGTAACTCTTGCTATGCCTTCTGTGTCCTTGAGCGCCTCATGCATCTTTAACGCGTTCGAATAGTACTCCAGCGCCTTTTTGCCATCTTTTTGTATGCGATAGATCTCGCCGATGTTACCAATGGTAATAGCGAGCAGGTATTTGTTTCCTGTTTCATCCAGCACTTTCAATTCGCTCAGCAGGTATGTCAATGATTTGGGGTAATCGCCTTTTGAGTAGTAGTTCGCGCTAAGGCTATTGTTCATATCGGCTATCCCTTTTTTCCACCCCAATTTTGTCGCTATATCCAGGCCTTCCTGTCCGTATTTTATCCCTTCATCTGCATTTATGTTGCTGTACTCAAACGATATGGTCTTGAGCATTTCCACTTTGTTGGAGTCTTCGACAGCTTTTGGCAGTGCATTTAACAACGAGTCTGCGAGTGCCTGGCCCTGTTTAGCGCCAGTCTTTTGTGCAAATGAATATATCGAGTTAAGTGTGCAGCAAAATATGATGCAGCCTATGGCAAAGAAATTACGGGATGCGCTTCTCATAAGTGTGGCCGAAAAAGCCATGATTTATTGTAAATCTAATAAATCAATGAGATATTTTAAATGTTTGCATCTTAATAACAGGCAGTTCCAGGAAAAAGCAGCGTTAATAGGGCGAGTCTCTGTAATCTCTCCGTCGCATCAGCTTCAGGTCTTGCAGGATAGCTGACTTCACATTGATGGTAAATGTGAAACTCTTTCTTGGGCCGAAGGGAATCGTTTGTAAGTGCATGGCCCAGCAATGCAGGTCGCGGTATACATCAATGGATGTTAATGTAAGCTGATGGTATTCGAAATTGTATCCGCTACTGGCACTCAGTTTCCAGCGCTTTGTTACCTGCAACTCTCCCTGGAACGTGAGCGACTGGCTAACGATTATCGTGTCGCGCTTCGAATAGTAGGAGTAGTTATCATTGGCAGAGAGGGAATAGCTGACGTTGAAGCTCCAGGGTATGTTGAAGTCAACATAATCATTGTAACCGGCATTTCGCATCACGCGGCCATACTCCTCGCTGTTAGTTGGGTTGTTAGCGCCACCAGCCGGCTTTGAGTGGAAGTTGGAGCCGAGCGATAGGGTAGCCGACTGGAAGCGTGCCAGGCCAAAGCCCATATTCTCCATAGTTACCGGTATCCTCCTCGCCTTGTCGTAATCGAATGCATAAGGGTCGAAGTTTGCGTTGGAGCTGATATTTATTTTGTCCATCACATTAGTGCGAAAGTTGAGACCTATGTTACTCCACTGAAAGGAATCTGCCGCAGGGTTGTAAGAGATCGTTGCCCCAAGTGCGTCGATCAGCGTAACGTTCTTAAATCCGGTGACAGTGTCCTTGGCGCTTCGCACTTTTATCTGCAGATTGTTGTTCACCCCAAAGTTCACTTGCCCGGCCTTTCCTATTGGCGGGGCGCCGACAATTGAGTTGATATACGGCGATTGATACGTATAATTCTGGAAGTTGTTGGTAGAGTCGAGCCGGGTTCGATAGTAGTAATTGAATGGAGATGCCGCAAAGTCCGGATGATACGAGAAGCCGACGGAAGGTGTAAGCACATGTCGTATGCCGCGCAGGGAACCATGTTTAAATAGCTTCATGCCATAGATACGTGTAGAGAAGCTTACACCCGCGTTAAAGTCGCGCGCAGTATAAAAGCCCTGGTGGTCTATAGTGTCCAGCTTGTTCGTTAAGCTGTCGTAGTTGCGATACATCTTGTCAGTAAGCCAGTACTCGTTGTAGTTGATGCTGAACGACATGTTGATGTACCTGAATATGGTGTACGAAGCACTGATAGGAAGGGAATGATGTATGCCGGTCTGGAAGTCTTTGAAGGAAAGCTTCGAGATATTGAAAAGGCTGTCGTAAAAAGAAGTCCTGTTGAGGGCGTCTACCGTATAGCTGGCTGTTATCTTGTCATACCAATGGGTGCCTATTGCGTTCTTTTTCTGGAAAGGATTTATCTGCGATACGTGGAAGTTGACATCAGGCAGCGTCACATTTACCTGGTGTGACTCTGTGTTCTGATTGTGCAGCGCGCTTATTGTCAGTCCGAATGGGGTGCCCTGCCAGTTCTTCGAATAGCTGATGTTCGACTGGTACTGGTTCTGCAATATCTGGTTGGCGTCAAGACTGTTGTTAGAATAAAAGGAAGAAGTACCCACCTGTACCGATGCGTTAAAGCTTTGCCCCGGTATAGATTTCGGATCGGACTGGTGGCGCCAGTTGACCATAAAGTCTTTTTGCGTCGAGGCGTTAGGTTCAAAATCCTCTCCTGTCTTGTTATAAGCATAGGACAGGCTGAACAAGCCTTTGTAGTGATAGATATCTGTATAGCTGCTTACCTCGCTGAGCGCGTAACTGCCTTTTGTGTAAATGTTTGCCTGGGTGAGAAAGTCGACGTGATCGCTGGCGTACCAGTAGTAGCCGCCGTTCAGCAAGCCAAGCCCACGCTGCTCCTCTATTGTATAAGTAGGTATCACGAATCCCGATTTCTGTTTTTCAGATACCGGGAATATACCGAACGGCAGCCACAGTGGTGTGGGCACGCCCTCGATAGATAAATTGCACGGGCCTGATACGATCACTTTGCCGGGTATCACCTTTATCTTTTTGGCGAGTATGCCAAAGTGCGGCGTATCAAGCGCGCAGGTGGTGTATATACTATGTGCGCCATAGATGGTCTGGTCGGGGTTGCGCTTCACCTGCTCGCTGTATACGTAGCCCTCGCCATACTGCGAATGCACATTGCGCACTATGGCGCGCTTGCTTTTGAAGTTGTACTGCAGCGAGTCGTAGGTGAACTTTTCTTTACCCTGTTTAAACGTTTGCTTCACGCTGGTGTCCTTTTCCTTGGCCGCCTCGTATGGGGCTGCCGAGACGACATTGGAAGACTGTTCATACACGATCTGGCCGGCGTTGAGCTGCAGGTCTTCATAGTTCACCTGTGCATCGCCATAGAGGTAAAAGAGATTAGTGTGCATGTCCATGATCAGCGAGTCGCGAGCAGTGGCCTTTACTACATTCGGAAGTGCATCCTTAGAAATTTTTATTCCCAGCGACCGCTCCAGCGCTTTCTTCTTTGACGTGTCTGACTTTGCAGCCAGTGAATCGTTTTTGAGACTATCGTTGGCAATGGTTGCGAGGTCTACTTTGAGACTGTCAGCACCGGGTTTCGAGATCTTCTTTTTGGCTGTGTCTGATCCAATGCCCTGTGAACTGATGTGTGAATTTTCAGATTGGCAATATCCGTTATTTGTTATAAAGAATATAAAAATGGTTGCCATACAGTAAGTAAAGCAACGCAATGATGAGAATTTTGAAATAAATTTACCGCGCACACCCATGGGCGCGACAAAAATAGTTGTTTGAACGCGGTTATGATAGTTTGTATATTTAATCTTTTGTGAAACATATGATACGCCCCATATTAGTTGTTGTATTTGCCCTACTGATATCTCCGCTCCTGTTGACAGCCAAGGGGAAGAAAATATCGAAAATTGTTATTGACGCCGGCCACGGCGGAACAAAGGATCCGGGAGCCCATGGGTCATTCTCTTATGAAAAGGACATAACACTTGCGGTAACACTGAAACTTGGCAAAATAATGGCAGACAGTATGAAAGATGTGCAGGTTATATATACCCGTACTACGGATGTATATCCCAGCCTGGTCGAGCGCCATGAAATAGCTAACAAAGCCAATGCAGACCTTTTTATTGCCATACACGTGAACTCTACACCCTTTACCTATACTAAGGTGCTGCAGGGGTATAAAACGGTAAAGAAGCACCACAAGACCGTGAAGCAGCCTATTTACCGCAAGATACAGCATCACGAGACTACCCGGAGGGGTGTGGAGACTTATGTGCTCGCCCTGCACCGCAATTCTCAAAAAGAGAAATCTATTGAAGAGAACGGAGATAATGTTACTGAAGAAACAGGGCTGCTCAACATGAACGACCCACAGACCCAAATCATTATTTCTCAGTATTCACAGGCTTTTATGAGCAAGAGTGTGAACCTCGGTACGAGGATACAGGAGCAATTCGGGCTGGAGGGCCGGCCTGACCTTGGCGTGAAGCAATTGCCGCTGGAAGTGCTCGCCGGCAGCGCGATGCCGGGTGTGTTGGTGGAGATGGGCTTCATCACAAATCCAACAGAGGAAGCATACCTCAATTCTGAAAAAGGGCAGGAGGAAGTGGCCATGGCTATATACAAAGGAATCAGGGCGTATAAAGCTGATGTGGAGAAATAACAGAAAGGAATATTCTCCACTCTTTCTTTAACTTCACCAAAAGCAGGTCACATTTATTTTATCAACTTCGTTGTCTTTTGCATTTTTTATAACTTTTTTTTTATCTTTGAACGAATTAAAAATTTACAATACTGATGAAAGCCCGCTTAAAGACAATAATGATTACCACTTTGCTGTCGTTTTCTGTAGTTGCAGCAACAGTTTATACATCCTGCAACCGGGACCAATGCAAATCTATAGTGTGCGCCTACGGCGGTGTTTGTAACAATGGCGCCTGCAATTGCCCATCAGGCTATGAAGGAACAAACTGTGAGACGATTTCCCGCCAGAAATTCCTGGGCAACTGGTCTGTATTTGAGAAGGGAAGCATGACAGAAGCTGCGCAATACCCGGTAAGTATTTCAGAAGGTACAAAGGTTACAGAGGTGATCATCAAGAATTTTTATAACTATTTCAAGACTCCCGTGAACGCGTCAATTATCCACGACACTATCTTTATTCCTAACCAGCAGTATGAGGGAAAGGTATTATTTGGTATCGGTTACATCTACACCAGTGTTACTTACGGCCAGTACGGTGCCATTAACATGGAGTATGAAATAGTGGATACTGCTACGCAGGCCGTTAATGATTTCGGATACAACTCTATCCTCGATCATAGCGATGCCTCTGCCTGGAACAAGTAACATTATTTCGTCATCATAATTTAGCCTCCTTTATCTTAAAGGGGGCTTTTTTATGAAATATGTTTTATATTTAGCATAGCAAATTACAAACCAATGAGACCCCGTTTTCAAACCCTTGTTCCTTCGTTGCTATTCGTTATGGCATTTTGGGCTATGCATATATCGTGCAAGCCAGATAAAAATACCACAACCGTTACGAAAGTGACTAAGTGTGTAACGTGTGCCAACGGGGGTAACTGTGTGAACGACACCTGTGTCTGCCCCGCAGGTTATGAAGGTACCAGTTGCGAAACCGTTGCCAGGCAGAAATTCGTGGGTAACTGGTCGGTCTCTGAGAAAGGAAGCATTACAGAAGCAGCTCAGTATCCGGTAAGCATATCTCCGGGTACTTTGATAACCGATGTTCTTATTGAGAATTTCTATAACTATTTTTCTACGCCGATCCGTGCGTCAGTTCAGGGTGACACGATTTTCATTCCCAACCAGCGGTACGAGGGCAAGACAGTATTTGGCATCGGGTATATCTACAGTAGCGTTACCTATGGACAATACGGGGCCATAAACATGGCCTATGAGATCGTGGATTCAGCGACAGGGATCACTAATGATTTTGGCTATAACTCAGCGGTCGATCATAGCAGTGTCTCTGCGTGGAACAAATAATTTCCAGGCGCCCGGCCGGTGAGTCAAATGAAATTTGCATTATATTCATGCTTTGAAAAAGTACTAACCTATGAGACTACAGATCAAAACTATCATTTCCCTGGCTATATTGTTAGCCGCTTTTTGCACACTCGGTTATACTTCCTGCAACAAGGACAATGGTAAATCAACAACGGTAATCAAGTGTGTGACCTGCGCCAACGGCGGATCTTGCATCAATGATACCTGCCGATGCCCTGCAGGATATGAGGGCGTAAGCTGCCAGACACAATCTCGCCAGAAGTATATGGGTACCTGGGAGGTGTTTGAAAAAGGTAGCGGAGAAAGCACTTACTCACAATACCAGATCAGTATTGAGATCAATGGTTCGGGGTACCCAATAAACTATGTTACACAACTATCCGAAACTTTTTTGCCTGAATAGCGGCCATACCTTTGGTTAAGAACGACCAAAACACAAAAATATGGG
>CAINOM010000267.1 GCA_903851455.1 uncultured Bacteroidota bacterium
TGTTGTAGATATCGTCCATCATCTTCTTGTCGAGATAGTAGGAGTAGGGTGCGCGATATACGGACATACGGTATTTGGGTTTCAGCTGCCAGTCATAGCAGTTGCGGCAGGTCATGGCGATGTTTACAAAACGGCCACTGAATGCGCTGTTCTTTTTTATCATGCCGCAGAGGGTCTTCTTGTGGGCCATATTGCCATACTGCAGGCCTGCGAAGGTGATAAACTTTTTGATGCTGTCGCGCGCTATCTGTTTCTCCATGTTGTGGAACATCGTCTTGTTGCGCTTGTCATAGTTGTTGTAGGTGTCTTCGTTGAATATGATCTCTTCCACCGTCTTGAAGTTGGCTCCGTAATAGGCCTCATAAGAGGCCCTGTTCTGGTCTATCTCATCGCGAATGTCCTCATAGAGGCTATTGTAGGCTTTTTGCTCTTCGCTGTTTATGATGCCTATATTATCTACGTTTACCGTGTCTATGTAAGTGAGGGTGGTGTAGATATCCAGTGGCTTCTCCTTACCCTGAGGCATCAATATTTTCATCACTTTCAGGAATTCGGCGCGCTCGAAGTCCATAGCCCTGATGGTGATCTTGTTTGTGGCTCCCTTGTTGTATTTATAGAGTTCCTTCCAGAAGTCTACGTTTGGTTTTTTCTGGGCGTAGATGAGGACCGGAGCGGTAAATAAGGCGGTGTCGCCGGTGGTAAGATATTCATTGTAGAGGTACGCAGCCGAGTAGCCTATCTCCATAAACACATCAGAGACGCCGTAGTTCCTGTTGAGGTATTTTATCAAAGCCAGCTTTATCTCTGATGTGCCATAAACACCATGAAACTCGCCGAAGAAGAATGCATCGTACCGGCTAAGGTTAACATTGGTATCTACTGACAGTTCCAGGGTATTGTCGGGAGTTGTTTTGAAGCATCCGAAGTCCTGCGCGTGGCATAGGGATGAAGCAAACAAAAGGACAAGTAATAATAATTGTTTCATTTAACAGCCAGCTATGTATTTGCTGCTAAAATTATGCAAAATCGTGGAGTATGGGCAAACGGTGATATTTGCAGCTTGGTAACCCTCACTAATTATTATTCAATTCTCTTTTCACGCCGAATATTTTAAAAGTAAGACCAGGGAAAATTTGTTTGAAATTATTGGTAGCAATAAGCTCGGGGCATATGCGCAGCCCACTCATCAGCCTTACGGAAGCGAAGACCTTCATTGTCGTGCCCTTAAAGTAATTCCCATTCTCTCTTACAAGGTAGCCGGCTCCTACAGAGAATCCCCGGATCTTTACGCCCAGCATCTCCTCGTCGTAACTACTGCCACTCTCTATATTCAGGAACCAGTTGTCGCTTACAGAATAGCCACCATCAGCCATCTTGTCGAAAAAGAAATTGGAGGAGGCAAACAGGGTATTGAATTCGTACGACCTGCTTTCGCCGCGGCGATAGTAATTGATGTAGGTGATACCAAACTCCCCGTCTGGCGAAAGCGTGTTTCTGACGAGCCCTGCCCCGATATTGCCGTAGGCGGCAACATGGTGAGTCGGGAGCTCAAATGAGCGGAACTGCCCAAATTCTTTTTTCAGTATTTCGTTGAATTTTACGAAGTGCATCCTGCTTTTGTATTTTTCGTAGGTGTTATGAGTGCGCAGCATGTATACGCTGTCTAAAGATGATGGGATGAAATATGGTTTGTAGATACAGGATGACGGAAATCTGTAAGGGTTTTTTATCTCCTTGGGTGTACGCACCGCAGTGAGTGTGTCAAACGCATGCTGCCAAGTGGCCTTCTCTGCGAGGATCTTATCAATGTCTGTATAGTTATTTACCAGGAACGTGACCTGGATCGGATACATCCAGTAAGTTGGTTTGGCGGAGCCTGTAATGTTCTTAATTATTATTCTTATCGTATCCTGGTCCAATTTCAACCGCTCCGTTTCTCCATGGCGCCTTACGTAGATGTCGCCCTCCGGGTTATATTTTTTGAACCGGATCTCCCTGTATTCTTTTGAAGAGCTTACTAAATAGTCTATGCGCACATTGCCCATACCGTTTTCAAGCGAATCTTTATAGAAGGCGATGTCCTTTCGAAACTGTATCAAAATAGAGTCAAGTTTTTCAAGGTACTTGTAGTCACCAATATTTACAAGGTCTGTTATCATCTTGCCATTTTTCAGGTAAACAAAGTCTCTGAAATTTGGGATGATGGTCGAATTAAAAGTTTTGTCGGTAGTGCTCCAGTTTGCGACTTTTCTGTACAATTCTGTCTGTTCCGTCTGGGCAAACGATTTCCCGATCATGCTTATAGCAAGCACGACCAATAAAATTGATCTTCTCATGTTGTTTGTTTTAGTTAATTCTGAATCGTGGTTTGTTATTAGAAGGGTATCCCGGCGTATTATCGTTGCTGCTATTGTCCTGCATACCGCCCCGCTCATGCCACAGTAAGAACTGGCGGCCTACGCCAAGCCTGTTCTCCTGCAATATTTTCTGAATTTCATTCTCTTCGTGGATCATGTCATTGATATGCACTTTAGGCAACGTACTTACATCAACCGACTGTCCGTAGACAATACCATTATCCGTTTGTTCGGGTTCGCGGTTCAGTTCGTTTAAGTGTACTATACGCATCGGCTTTTGTACCGGAGGGGCAGGGGATGGCTGCAGGGCCGTTTTGTTTTCAAGGACATTCTCCTTTGAGGGTTCTGCGGGGGCAACCTGGACAGGCAGCGGTTGGGAAACCGGATGTGCGATATTTATTTTCTTCCGCCTTTCAACGGTGTTTACAGATGTATATATTGGCGCGGTTTCTGGCTGTGTTACCGGTTTCTGGTTTGTTGGTTGCGCAACGGAGGTGGGTATAGAGGACGATATTTTTGCAGTATTGTTTTGCTCAGTTTGCGTGTTGTGGGAGAAGTAGATGAACAGGGACGTGAACGACAACAGCAATATAATAGCGGCTGCGAGTGCATATTTTAGCGTGATGCTCTTCGCTGGCTTCGCATCCAATCTTGCCTGAAGCTTTTCCCATGCCTCTTCTTTGCCATAGACAATACCGCCCGATAGTGTATCGAGTGAACTGAGCTCGTCTCTTAGCGTTTTGTTATCCTTATCGTTGTTCATAGTAGCATCATTTGTTTCATTGCCTGCTGCAATAGTCCGCGCGCCTTATTCAGTTGTGATTTAGATGTGCCTTCGGTTATGTTCATCATTGCTGCTATCTCTTTGTGGCTGTATCCTTCTATGGCGAAGAGATTGAAAACCGTGCGATAACCAACTGGCAGCGTCATCACCATTTTGAATATCTCGGCGGCATTCATCCGAGCCATCAGGCCATTGTCTGCATCCACCTCCGCTGCATGTTCCTGGTCAACTATTTTAAAGCCATTGTTTTTTCGCAGGAACATCAGGCATTCATTCACCATTATCTTTTTAAGCCATCCGCCAATGCTGCCCTCATGACTGTATATAAAGCGGTCGATACTTTTATAGAAATTGTAAAAACCGTTCAGCATTATTTCTTCAGCATCGGGCAGATGTTTTACATAGCGCATGCACACCATCAGCATCCCATCGGAGTAGGTATCAA
>CAINOM010000268.1 GCA_903851455.1 uncultured Bacteroidota bacterium
AATGCTATCAATGGAATTATTCAGAAACCGCAGATACATGGTATCGTGGGTGATCATATAGCCGCGCTCCGTAAGTCCAACATCGCGAAGGCTTACCTCGGCTGAGCGAATATTAATAATAACGAGGTTGGTATGATCTACTGCGTCTGAGAACTGTGTGAACGTGGCAAACCTCGCCATGGAAAAGAGCGATAGGGCGATCATTGAGAAAAATGAAACGCAAAAAGCGATGATAATTACCAGCAGCCGTTTCTTCATGGCTATTCAAAACTACATTTTGTAGAACAAATTCCTCATGGTTCAAACAAAGATTATATGATGATAAAGCGAGATTAATTCATATGAAACTTTATTGTTAATGTAAATTGTTGCCGGCTAATCTAATACTTACTGTGTTATAAAATATTGTTCAAAAAAAGAAGTTTGGCTTTAACCTTGATTTATAGTGATCAACACAAACGGAACACTATGATTTCGCAACAACAATCTCAACGGCAGCAACTTAAGATATTACCACAGCAAATACAGTTACTGAACCTGTATTTTCTGAATTCACTGGAGCTACAGCAGCGTATCAAAAACGAACTGGAAGAAAATCCGTTCCTTGATGTAAATGAGGAAAAGGCCCAGGAGGAGGATACCAAGCTGACCAAGGATTCTGAGCAGGATTTCCAGGACTGGGATGAAAATATTTATGAGGACCGGCCCGACTACAAGGCAGAGTACCAGAACTACTTTGACGCGGAAGTAGCTCCCAATTCGGCGATCGCAGATGTTTCCACTTTTAAGGAAGATGCAAAACAACAGCTGCACTTGCTGGACATCAACATGGAGGACCTCGCCACAGCGGAGTATATCATAGATATACTGAATCCGCAGGGGCTGATGGACCGTCCGCTGGAAGAGGTGGCGGATGATATGTCATTCCACTTTCAGAATGTTGTGGACGTGGAGACCATAAGGAGAGGGCTGTCGATAGTGCAGAAGCTTGACCCGCCGGGCATAGGTGCTTGCAGTATAAGGGAGTGCCTGCTGCTACAATTGAGCAAACTCAATAAAAACCGGCCTGATGTAAAGTGTGCCATCACTCTGCTGGAGCATCACTATAATGACCTGATGCACCGCCAGTTTGAAAAGCTGCACCATGTGCTGAAAATAGATGATGAGGAACTGCGTATTGTACTCAACCTGATCGGTAGCCTGAAGTTCTACCCGGTGACCGAAATATCAAGGGACGATCCTAAGAACACCATTATCCCCGATTTTATTATCACCAACTACGGTGACAACATCCAGGTAAATTTATTTTCCAGCAGATCTGCTTCGGTATTTGTCAACCAATCGCTTCATGACCAGCTTGCCAGCCATGTGAGCAGCAAGGATAAAACAGCCAGCCAGTATATAAAAAGCAAGCTGAGCAGCGCACAATGGTTTGTGAATGCCGTGAAGCAAAGAGAAGATACGATGATGCGTATCATGCAATGCATTGTAGACATACAGCACGATTATTTCATTGACGGGGATGTGCGCCTGCTTAAGCCAATGGTGCTGCGCAATG
The DNA here is from genome assembly GCA_903851455.1 of uncultured Bacteroidota bacterium. Lineage (GTDB taxonomy): Bacteria > Bacteroidota > Bacteroidia > Chitinophagales > Chitinophagaceae > Nemorincola. The sequence goes on from CAINOM010000268.1 coordinate 1,559, forward strand.
TTGCGGAAATATCAGGCTTTGATATATCAACCATCTCACGTATCACCAGCAATAAGTATGCAGAAACACATTTCGGGCTGCTGTATCTCAAAAAACTTTTCAGTGAAGGCATCGCGGATAAAAAAGGTGATGTGATCAGCAACAAGGTGATACAGTCGGTAATAGGAGACGCGATAAGCGTGGAAGACAAAAAGCATCCTTACACCGATCAGCAACTGGTGAACCTGTTATCCGGAAAGGGGTATAACATAGCACGCCGCACGGTGGCCAAGTACCGGGAGCAAATGCACATACCTATAGCACAGATTCGTGCTGTGTGGGCATAACCCGGTAACTTTCTTAACAAAAAATGATGAAGTAAATCATTATATTTGAAACACAACATACCAATATGCATAAAATACTTGTAGTAGATGATGATAACGACATGTGCCTGCTTCTTACCCGTTTTCTTACGAGGAACGGTTATACGGTAGCCAGCGCTAACAGTGGGCAGTCTGCAATAGAGTGGATGAAGAAAAATGAGCTGGCTCTCGTGCTTTGTGATTTCAGGCTGGACGATATGACGGGTG
>CAINOM010000269.1 GCA_903851455.1 uncultured Bacteroidota bacterium
ACGATTGGCCTTCGAAATCTTTTGATCAGCGCCTTGCAAAACGGGTCGCTGGTTACCCGTATGGCTATACTGCCGTCATTATTCACCACATTGTCTGGAAAACCCAGCGCATTTTCATAGATCACAGTGGTCGGCCGGTCAAACTGCTCAATGATAGCAATAATATCCGGGTGAGGCGCAGCCACATACTGGATCACATCGCGCGCATCGGCCAGCAGCACGATCATACTCTTTTCTTTTGGCCGTTGCTTTAATGCAAACACTTTTTCCACGGCTTCCGCATTCAGCGCATCACAACCCAGCCCCCACACAGTATCAGTAGGGTAGAGGATGGTACCGCCTTTTTGCAGGGTGGCCATGCAGTTTTTTATGTCGTTTTCGAAGTCCACCATAGTAGTTGATCGTTAGTTATGTCCATGGCGCACCTGAAGTGCCCTTCAGGGCAGGTCTTATGCCCATGCAGCCCGCATGGGCGGCAATACAATCGCTCCTTTATTTCCACCACTTTTGCATTTTCACGCAGCGGACCAAACCCAAAGGCCGGGACAGTAGAGCAAAAAACAGCAGTCACAGGGGCATCCATAGCTGACGCAAAGTGGAGCGGTGCCGAATCGTTGGCGTAATTCATATCCGCCCCTTGCATGAGCGCTGCCGACTGTAAGAAAGACAGTTTGCCACACATGTTTGCTATATTGGCGTGACTCGTCTTGTCAGCTATGCCCTGCGCCAGCGCGCTGTCAGACGGTGCGCCCAGTATATAAACGTTGTAATGCGCCGGCAGCATATTGATCAGGCTGATCCACTTCTCTGTCGGAAATTGTTTTGTGAACCAAACGGACGATGGCGCGACACAAACGTACGGCCGGCCCTGGAATTGCTTCACATATTCAAGATCAGCGGCGGTAGGGTAGAGGGCTGGCATCGCTGCTTTCGGGCTCGTTATATCAGCGATGAGCATTTGATTACGCAGCACCTCATGAACCGGGTTTTCGCTGTACGGTTCTGAGATGACATGCGCCACTTTTTTGGTATAGCAAAAGGCAAATGGATTTTTATCAAATCCTGCCTTATACTTGGCTCCGGAAAGCAATGTAACAAGACCAGACGAACCAAAGCGGTGCAGGTTGATGACGTGGGTATAGCCTTCCTTTCTTACACGCATGGCTATTTTCAAAAGGTTGGTATTCTTGTTGGTCTTCTTGTCCCACACAAGCAGGTTGGTGAGGTAAGGATGACCTTCCAATAGGCCCTCATTGCCTTTGCGCAGCAGAAAATCTACTTGTGCGTCCGGGTATTGATGGTGCAGCTTTTCCAGTATGGCTGTTGCCAGTACCACATCGCCGGTGAAGGCGGTCTGTATAACCAAAAGTTTAAGCATCCGTGCGCAAAACTACAATTGTATTGCTTTTGGAAGGTTTTAACAATAAAAAACATAGATTTTTGGAATTTTGGTACTAAATTTGTTTCTTACATCTACAATCGAGAAAAACCGGGTAAACATGAAAAAAGTAATTCTATCATTAGGATTGTTGCTGCTGACTGCCAGCGTTACAATGGCGCAGCACAAGAAGCATAAAGGCGATGATGCGAGCGACAAACCGGCGGCAGCTGCGCCGGCAACGCCCGCCGCACCTGCAACTCCTGCTACAACATTAAAGGCCGACGATATGGCATTCAAAGACGCTACCCATGATTTCGGCACTGTTCAGGAAGGCCCCGATGCAACCTGCGAATTTACATTCAAGAATAACGGCAAAGAGCCGATCATTATACAGAAGGCCCAGCCTTCCTGCGGATGTACTGTTCCATCTTATTCTAATGAACCAGTTATGCCCGGTGCAACCGGAACGATCAATGTTGCATTTCATACTAAAGGAAAGGCTAACGCATTTACAAAAACCATCACCGTCGTGTCTAATGCAGGCACTAAAGTGCTGACAATAAAAGGAAGTGTGGAAAAAGCCCCTACGGGTTCCGTTCCTGAAAATGTTTCAATGATCAAGACAAATTAATAATTAAACAAGCATCAATTTTAACCACAAAAAAAAAATATGAAAAAAGTATTCATCGCAATCCTCTGCCTTACCATCAGCGCAGCAGCCGCAAACGCACAGGACAAGAAAGCACCGGCCCCAGCGCCTAATCCAGCACCTGCGGCAGCTCCGCAAGTAGCTCCTCCGGCTCCGGATCCAGATGCTGGTGAGTTTAAGTTCAAGGAAGAAACTCACGATTACGGCGAAGTTCCGGAAGGACCATTGGCTGAGTACGATTTCGAATTCAAGAATGTAGGCAAGAAGCCGATCGTGATAAATGATGCTCATGGATCATGCGGTTGCACAGTGCCAACGTGGCCCCACGAGCCTATCCTGCCAAAGCAGAAAGGTGTGATACACGTATCCTATACTACTAATGGTCGCCAGGGTCCTATCATGAAGGACGTTACCATCAACTCAAATGCTAAGCAGCAGCCAATGGTATTGCATATCCGCGGTACTGTAAAGCCAAAGCCAGCGGCACCAGCGCCTACAACACCAGCGCCAAATACACCGGCTAAATAAGCTATTGTTCAGTTTAAATCATATCTAAAATAGTTGGCGCGAGCCAACTATTTTAAAATAAGGAAAGTCTTAGATAACAAAATTTATGAAAAAGATACTGATCGCATTATTTTGCCTGCTTGCATTTGCAGGCTCAGAAGTAAAAGCCCAAACAGGCTCTGAAGCAAAAGCACAGAATAAGGCAGAGGGACCAATGTTCAAATTTGAAGGCGGTGACATATGGGACTTCGGCATCATCAAGCGTGGTCCGGGCGCCAAGCATACCTTCGAATTCACCAACACCGGCAACCAGCCCATCATCATCATGAATGTTACACCTTCCTGCGGCTGTACCAATGTAGACTGGAGCAAAAACCCTGTTCTGCCGGGCCAGAAAGGTTACGTATCCTTAGAGCTGAAGACTGACGAACAACACGGTGTTTTTGATAAGGAAGTATACATCCAGTCCAACGCCAAGACACCACATGGTGAGAAGCGTTATGTGCTCCGCATAAAGGGCAATGCCAAGGATGAAGTGCCGAGCAAATAGTTCTTTTGGTAAGAAGTTAATAGGTTAAAAGGGCAAACAGGTTAATAAATTGTTAGTTGCCGATAATACTTAAGGTCGCCCAGGAGGCGACCTTTTTCTTTTGAAGATTACCTTTAGTTACTCGATAACCGTTTTAACCTTTTAACTTTTTAACCCCTTACCCTTTTAACCATTTACCCCTTTAACTATTTACCCTTTTCCCTTTATCTTTGCGCCCATGCCGGTAATCTCACATCGTGGCGCACAAATGCCGCCTTCGCCAATACGTAAACTTGTTCCATTCGCTGATGCTGCCAAGAAAAGAGGCACTAAAGTCTATCACCTCAACATCGGTCAGCCGGATATAGAAACACCACAGGCCATCCTTGATGCCGTAAAGAACACCCACATGAAGGTGCTCGAGTATAGCCCCAGCGCAGGCTTCGACAGCTACCGCAAGAAACTGGTGGAATACTACCAGCGCAATAATATTGATGTTACCGCGGGCCAGATCATTGTCACCACCGGTGGCTCAGAGGCCATCATGTTTGCCATCCAGAGCTGCCTTGATCCCGGTGACGAGATCATCATCCCCGAGCCTTTTTATGCCAACTACAACGGCTTTTCAACCAGCTCAGGAGTGAAGGTGGTGCCAATACCATCCAGTATTGACACAGGCTTTGCTTTGCCTCCGATAGAAGTGTTTGAAAAAGCCGTGACCGTGCGCACCAAGGCCATCATGATCTGCAATCCAAATAACCCTACCGGTTATTTGTACAGCATGGATGAGCTGAACGTGCTGAAGGAAATATGCCTAAAGCACGACCTGTTCCTGTTTAGTGATGAAGCATACCGTGAGTTCTGCTATGATGGCAACAAGCACATCTCTGCATTATCGCTGGAAGGAATGGAAGAGAATGCCATATTACTCGATACCATTTCCAAAAGATATAGTGCCTGCGGTGGACGTATAGGCGCCTTCGTGACCCGCAACCAGGCCGTGCTTGATGCTGCTATGAAGTTTGCGCAAGCCCGCCTCAGCCCACCTTCCTTCGCGCAGATACTTGGCGAAGCGGCAGTGGATCTTCCCGCAAATTATTTTGATGAAGTGCATGCCGAATACACCTCCCGCCGCGACCTGCTGGTAGCACGCCTGAAGGCGATGCCCGGAGTAACCTGCCCGTTGCCCGGTGGTGCTTTTTATGCCATGGCAAAACTGCCGGTAGACAATGCCGAGAAATTCTGCCAGTGGTTGCTCGAAGGTTTTTCGCACAACGGAGCTACCGTCATGATGGCCCCTGCAGCCGGCTTCTACGCAACCCCCGGAAAAGGCAAGAACGAAGTCCGTCTGGCCTATGTGCTCAATAAAGACGACATCAATGCTGCTATGGACTGCCTCGAAGCTGCGCTGAAAGAGTACAAAGGGTAGTAATAAGTTTACTGGCAAAAGGCTGATAACACCTTCCCTCCTGTTTTTAGGAGGGGACGATTGTCGCTAGCGACAATCTGGGGTGGTAGACTCGCGCAATGCCACGCTACACAACGTTATTCTCTGGCGCGAGTTTGTAGCCAAGCCGTAAGCATAGCGGACGCGTGCCTAAATAGTCTGCCCAGTTTGTAACTGGCATTCTTGTGTTTCTGTCCGGTCATTACATTTTTCATCTGCTATGTTTTTTTGCGTCCCCGCCGAGCCTCTGCCCTCCGCAGGACCCGGCGACAATCCTGTGTGCCCCTAAAATGAGTTTCCGGCTGCGCTGCGCTAATATGGGGGAGAAAGTGAGCATAGCTAAGCCCGCTGGTTATCTTCCCACTTGATTACATTTTTATAAAATATTCCGAAAAAAAAGTATTTTACATGAGTTAATATTCTTTCACCTAAAAAAACCTTATGAAAAAGTTCTTTCACATCAGTGTGTTATTGTGTTGTGCGTTGTTCCATGCAGCGGGCGCCGGGGCGCAGGGGTGGCAGTGGGGCGCCGCATCTGCCTGCCCTCACGGCGCTACAGAAGGCCGTCTTATGGCTGTGGACCACAACGGAAATACCTTTGCTCTGGCATGGGTGATGCAAGTGGTACCGCCCACCATTCCGCTGATAAGTACCTACGGTCCGTTTTCTGTTACTGACTCATCGGGGCTGGGAGATCAGGTCGTATTGGCAAGCACCGATTCATCGGGGCACTTTCGCTGGGTGGTGGCTTCACAGGAGAGCAAGATGATCCCAATAGGTGTTGCCGCCGATCCGTTTGGCTACTCCTATGTTTTGTTCTCAGAGGTCACTTTCGGCACATTCACTTTCGGCAATGTCCGGTATACACCTTCGGGGAGCGGCTCCCAGTATTGCGCCAAGGTGGATCCGCTGGGAAATGTGGTGTGGATAAAGCGGATGCCGCCCACCTGCCACCCTGGTTATATATGCACAAACAAAGCAGGCAACGTGTATATAGCCGGTACATTTAACGGCAGTGCCATGTTTGGGGCAACAACGCTTTCCACCGGCGCTCATTTCAATAGTTATGCAGCGTGCTACGATTCATCCCTCAACCCCTTATGGGCCACCGGCATCATTAGCGATTCTACCGAGACGGTCTACGGCTTGGCCGTTTCAAAGAACAACGATGTGTTTATAGGCGGCATTTACTCTTCCCCAATAGTGATAGGCAGTGATACGCTTACGGATAGTATGTCGTCGGTTACCCCGTATTATTATATAGCCAGGTTATATCCGTCAGGCGCTCCTGCCTGGGGCGTCCGTATAATACCGGATACGTTAACTTCTTACGATATTTTGTCGGGAATAAGCGCAGACGGGCAAAGCAGTGTGTATGTTGCAGGCGGGTATTACCATACCCAGGTTATAGGAACAACGACGCTGCCCTATAACGGTGATTACATAGAGCCTTTTCTTGCCAAGTTCGATTCATCGGGTGGTTTCAGGTGGGCAACGCCCATCCTCGAGACCGCAATGCACTGTGCAAACCAGGTTTGCGCAGATACCTGTGGCAGCGTATGGATCACTGGTACGGGCGCCGCTCCCAGTGCAGGTTACTCCTGGCACGACGATGCCGTTTACCTGGCCCGGTTCGACACCTCGGGCAGCCTCACAGACACCGTTTTTCTGCCATCGGGCGGCGATGATGCAAATGGTATGGCCATAGACTACAGGGGGGCTGTATATGCCTGCAGCGACATTGCCCTGATTACTATGCCTATGATAGTAGCGGGCGACACGCTGGGAGTGCAGGCAGATAGCAGTTTCGAAGTGCTGTACGTGGCCAAATATGTATATGGCCCGCAGGGCTGCGGCACACTGGCTGCCGCAGAAACGCAGGTAACAAAAGACGAAGTTATGATCTATCCCGATCCTACTTTCGGGTCTGTGTCGGTGAGGTGCGGTGAAGAAGGTGTTTTGGATGTGTATGATCTGTGCGGGCGCCAGGCCGCCACATACGCCATAAAGTCGGGTACCACAGAAGTGCAATTGCCCGATGGGCTGAGCACCGGAGTTTATCTGTGCAGGTTCCAGCCCCGGCAGCGAAACAGCCCGCCTGTATTTGTGAAGATATTGTATGAGCGGTAGCTAACCTCTTGTGCTTACTGATAAAGGAGCCCATACCGGGTTCCTTTATTTATGCTGCAATGGCGCGGGTGTGCGTTTGAAGCCACTTCGGCTGCGCTCACGGCAGGCCGGAGACCGGTATTATTTGCGTCCCCGCCGAGTCTCTGCCCTTCGAAGGACTCGCCGGCAATCAGGAACGGAAGCTGAATGACAGCCGGATTAGCTAGTGTAGTAGTGACTACCGGCTGATAAACTCCACCCGCCGGTTATTAGCTTTTCCCTGTATCGTAGAATTGGTGTCTATAGATTTTGAGGCGCCAAGGCCCTTAGTGGTGAGCCTGGCGGCGGCCACGCCCATCGCTACCAATTGCCTTTTCACTGCATTAGCCCGGTCCAGTGAAAGTTTCATATTGACTGCGGCATTACCATCGCTATCTGTATGTCCATCTATCTCCAGTTTTATTGACGGATTTTTTTTCAGGAAACCGGCAAGTCTGCTGATAAATGCCATACTTGTGTGCCTGAAGACCGATTTATTTACATCAAACAAGATAGCGTGTGTTGTGAATTTTTTATCTGAGAGCAGCCTTTCAATAGGGATAGTCTCGGCGCCGATCGCAATGCGCATATGGCGTATTTTGACAGGTCCTTTTGGAACAATGAAAATATGTGAAGCATTGACAGCGAACCCGGTTAACACAGCTACCCGCGAATCATCAACGTAAAATTTTGTTTGCTGTTTTTGATAGGAAATCGCCAGCCGGTGCAATACTTGTCGGTCAAAGCCGGGAATGTTTGTCTTCTTATCTGCCAGCGATCCATTTTTTTTATGGGTTGTACCGCATTTAAATTGCCCCCTTCCGTCTAATGAGTCATATATCCATCGCTGGTCAGAATCATCGGTTAGTATACATGCGATACTGGAGCTGAAGTATTCAAGCTGGAAATCAATTTCTATTGTAAAACTGTCACAAAGATTATACTTCGGGTAAGGCTCAAGCTCCGGCTCTGCGTTGCGGACTATTTTCAAATACATTCCCTCACCATCTTTTTCTACGTGAAACATCGTATCCTTATAACGCCATATGTATTCGGTGGTTGTCATTACCTGCCACTTCGATGGAAATGCCCCCACGGTATCTTCTCCGAAATCGTCCTCGTAAAGGACAACCTCGCGTTGTTGGAAGTCTTTGGTTACCGTATCTTCTTTTTTTTCCTGTGCATGTGTCAATAAGGATGTTAGCAGGAATACAAAGATTAGTTTCATTATTTTCATATCAGTTCAGTTTAATGAATTCCACCTTTCGGTTATTTGCCTTTCCCGGTTCAGTGTGATCGCGGGAAGGAAAAGACTTGTTCAGTCCTCGCCGGGTAGCCTCCTTCATTGACTCGGTGGAAATCAGGTACTGAGGCTGATAATTTTCATATAGTCTCGTCTTGACTCGCGTTTCTCACTTAAAGATATGTTTTCTTTTATCTACAATTGTATTACTCGCCGCTGGGTCTCTGCCCGTCGCAGGACTCGGCGGCAATCAGGGAACGGAAGCTGATGACAGGACTCGGCGGCAATCTCTACACTGGTAACTATCTCAGGGGCAGTTGTTAGTTTATGTTTTTCTGTTTGCGTTTTTTTGTTCACCCTGGATGCATGTCCCATTTCGAGTAAAGAAAAAATGTGCTTACATGGGGCATTTGTATTTGCTGTAGATTCGCTTGTATGTGCCTGTAGTAGCGGATTTCGGCCGATGCATTAAAAATTATTAAAATTTCCCATCGCACCCCACAGAACTCTTAGGTGGGGCATTTCCATTGGTTTCCGGGATAGCAGGTTTTCCCGCAATTCTTAAAAGACATCCCGCTAACCCCTCCGCTTTCGCACAGGTCATCGCGGCAAGGGGAATTTCCTGCATCGAGATCATGTGACTTCCTGCAATAGCTTATGCTCTTCTGTTTGCATTTTTTGTTCATTCCGGTAGCGTACCCCATTTTGAATAAATAAAAA
>CAINOM010000270.1 GCA_903851455.1 uncultured Bacteroidota bacterium
CGATCTGGATTGTATGCCTCTCTGCGGCAGGCGCGAAAAAAGGGAAAAAAGCGTTTATTTTGTCCGGAACGGTATTATGATTGCCAGAAACCTCTAAATTAGCGCGAAATACATTACATTTGCAAATATAAATGTAGTTTTAGACCGGCGGACCCACCTAAAAGTAAAAATAATACTGATCCCGGCATTTTACGGGCAAATTTTTTTTATTAAATAAAAAGTATTTGCTACCTTTGCAATCCCTAAAAAAAATATGGCTAAGCAGTCGCTCATTAAACAAGACGGAACAATAGTAGAAGCGTTATCCAATGCTATGTTTCGCGTACGGTTAGAAAATGGGCACGAAATACTGGCCACGATTTCTGGTAAAATGCGGATGCACTACATACGTATCTTGCCGGGGGACAAGGTTGGGGTGGAGATGAGCCCTTATGATCTCAGCCGCGGCCGGATCATTTACAGGTATAAGTAAATTCAAAGGTCAAAATTCAAAAGCCAAAAGATGGCATTTGGATTCTGGCTTTGAGCAATAGATAATAAAGTTTTGATTTTTAACTTTTGAATTTTGAATTTTTATGAAAGTAAGAGCATCCATAAAGAAGCGCAGCGTAGATTGTAAGATCGTGCGTCGTAAAGGCAGGTTGTACATTATCAACAAAAAGAATCCTCGTTTTAAACAAAGGCAGGGATAATTTTTAATTTTTTAATTTTTAATTTTTAGTTTTCAATGGCTCGTATAGCTGGTATTGATCTTCCGAAGAACAAACGTGGTGAGATAGCGCTCACTTATATCTTCGGCATTGGTAATAGTACTGCCCGGTACATTCTCGACAAAGCAGGCGTTTCTTACGATAAGAAAGCTTATGAGTGGAATGACGAAGAGCAGACTGCCATCCGTAATATTATCAACGCGGAATTTAAAGTAGAAGGACAGTTGCGCTCTGAAGTGCAGATGAACATTAAGCGTCTTATGGATATCGCTTGTTACCGTGGTGTTCGTCACCGTAAGGGTCTTCCTTTACGTGGCCAGCGTACCCGTACCAACAGCCGTACCCGTAAAGGTAAGCGTAAGACAGTAGCAGGTAAGAAGAAAGCACCTAAGAAATAATCACTGTGCCGCTGCCGGATCCGTGCGGGTGCACCGGGGAGGAGTGGCATGGGGAAGTTAAAAGGTTGAAAAGTTAAAAGGTTGAAAAGTAAGTACCTGTTAACTGATTGCCCGTTTACTTTTTTAATATTCATTGACTACCTTATTTTAAGACAAAAATGGCAAAAGCACAACAGGCTTCGGCAAAGACCGTAGCTAAAAAGAGGATCGTAAAAATTGATACACACGGTGATGTACACGTGAATGCATCATTCAACAACATCATCATCAGCATTACCAACAAGGCTGGCCAGGTTATTTCATGGTCTTCTGCCGGTAAGATGGGTTTCCGTGGTTCTAAGAAGAACACTCCTTATGCAGCACAGGTTGCAGCACAGGATTGTGCAAAAGTAGCATCGGACGCAGGCATGAAACGTGCCGACGTTTATGTGAAAGGACCGGGTTCAGGCCGTGAAGGCGCTATCCGTGCCCTGAACAATTCAGGTATCGAAGTAACATCAATCAAAGACGTTACGCCAATGCCGCACAATTGTTGCCGCCCTCCAAAGAAACGCAGAGTATAGTAACAATATTCAGTTTGCAGCTCACAGTAGCTGCTAATTGCATTAATAGGTTTAGTAAACAATTTTTCATAACAACGCTGTTTTGGATCGGATTTTAACGATTTTAATGAGACGAGGCAGCTAAAACAAAAATCGTAATGGCACGTTACACAGGACCCAAAAACAGGATCTGCCGCATATTCGGCGAACCGATCCTAGGATCAGGCAAGAGCCTCGGAAAGAACAGCAACCCTCCCGGCCAGCACGGCCCTACCCGCAAGCGCAAAACAGCCAGCGAGTATGCAGTGCAGCTGAAGGAAAAGCAGAAAGCCAAGTACACATACGGCCTGCTTGAAAAACAATTCGCAAACACCTATGTAGAGGCAGCGCGCCTGAAGGGAGCAACCGGTGAGAACCTTATCAAGCTCCTCGAAGCCCGTCTCGATAACACTGTTTATCGCCTCGGTATTGCTCCTACCCGTCCTGCTGCACGCCAGCTGGTATCGCACAAGCACCTGATGGTGAATGGCGAAGTGGTAAACATACCATCTTACAGCCTGAAACCAGGTGACGTTATAGAACTGAAACCAAAGAGCAAGGCAAACACTACTGTTACCGGTATGATACGCAGCAAGAACACACGCATCAACTGGGTAGAGTGGAACGAAAGGGATATGAAGGGTACTTACCTTTCTCATCCTGAGCGTGAATCAGTTCCTGAGAACATCAAGGAGCAGCTGATCGTAGAGTTGTATTCTAAGTAGTCGTGCGGATTGGCAGGGGTTGATGATTATCAACCCGTACCATATTCCGGAGTTAATTTTAAGTCACAAATAGTAAATCACAAATTCAAATAAAAGATCAATATGGCCATATTGAATTTCCAAAAACCGGACAAGATAGCGCTGCAGAAAACAACTGATTTCGAAGCGCAGTTCGAATTCCGCCCCCTGGAGCCGGGCTATGGTGTTACCATTGGTAACGCTTTGCGCCGTGTGTTGCTGTCTTCACTGGAAGGCTTTGCAATCACTGCTATCCGCATCCCTGGTGCCGACCATGAGTTTGCTACGCTGAAAGGCGTGCTGGAAGACGTTACAGAGATCATCCTTAACCTCAAGCAGGTTCGTCTGAAAGCGATAGGTGATGTGTCTGATTTCGTGAGCGAGAAAATAGACCTGAGCATAAAGGGTAAAGAAGTATTTACAGCTGGTATGATAGGTGAGTCATTGCCTAACTTCCAGGTGATGAACCCGGACTTGGTTATCTGCAACCTGCAGGCCGGCGCTGGTTTCCACATGGAACTGCACATCGGCAAAGGCCGTGGTTATGTTCC
>CAINOM010000271.1 GCA_903851455.1 uncultured Bacteroidota bacterium
GCGGATACCGGGGCGATAAACCGTTATGTTCCGCCGGGCCTTCATAATACTTCCAATCCGGATAGTGTTATTGCACTTTTCAACGCAAGATATAAGCTTTGCGAAGCGGCAAATTATATTGACGGTGCCTTTACTCAACTAATACAAATAAGTATCAAGTACGAGGAAAAGGATGACTTCGAGAATGAAAGATATAATTGTATAAAGGCGCTGCCATGGGCTGCGAAGTCGTCGATAAAGGATGCCACTGCATGGTGCTATAACGGGATAAGCGACGCATGGTTTAATGAAGGCAATTATGTAGCGGCTTCTGAATATTGTTACAAAGCACTGGAAGAGCTAAAAAAAATGAAGGGGCCGCCAACGCATGTTACAGCCAATTGCTATAACAATCTTGGGCTCGTGAATATGCGCCTCGGCCAACCAGAAAAGGCGCTGGCTTATTTCAGACTTGCAGAGGAGATATCAAGGCAGTATGGGCTGGGTTTTCAACTTGGCAATGCACTGACCAACCGCGGCGATTACTATAACAGCACACATCAGCCAGACAGCGCCCTAAAGTGCTTCACGGAGCTGATGGCGCTAGGCAAAAGGATCAATAAACCAGATTTGCGGGCACAGGCATATGACGGGCTGGGCAAAGCGATGATCGTTTCCGGCGAATATCATAAAGCAATACCTCTTTTGCAGGCTGCTATTGCCGGAGGTAAAAACTATCCCTACATCGTTGTAGACGCTTTATACTCACTTGGAGATGCGCTGTATCATACCGGTAAATTCAAGGAAGCAGAAACCATACTTCTTTCCGCGCTAAGGGAAACAAAAGCACATAACTACAAGGACAACTACTTAAACTGCTACTCAAAGCTGATAAACGCATACAAGAGCAGCGGCGACTATAAGAAAGCGCTCGAGTATACGGATTCCATGAATTCGGTAAAGGATTCGCTGGTCAGCTACGCAAACGTTGCCACCGTGAACCAGATGGAAATAAAATACCGGACGGCGGAGAAAGACAAGCAGATCGCACAAAACCAGTTGCTGATCGCCCAGCAAAAGAACAAGATCGTTCATAAAAATATCTGGATAGCATCGACAGTCGGCGGCATTTTCCTGCTGGCCGTGATCATGATCAGCATAAACAGGAATGAGCGGAACAAGCGGCGGCTGCAGGCAGCCAAAATAGAGGCACTGGAACATGAGAATACGATAAGTATTCTAAAGGGGGTGATGCAAGGCGAAGAAAATGAGCGCAGCCGGATAGCCAGGGAACTGCATGATGGTATTGGTGGTATCTTGTCGGCTGCGATGATGCGTTTTACTTCGGCCATACAGGAGCATGAAGCAATAACGCAAACGCCAGCCTTCGATGACGGACTGGCGCTGCTGAATGAAATGGGCGATGAGATCAGGAAGACCGCTCACAACCTGATGCCGGAAGTGCTGCTGAAACAACCCCTGCCTGATGCTATCCGCACCTATTGCAGTGTTGTGCAACAAAGCAATTCTATACAGATCAATTTTCAAGCGTTGGGTTCGTTCGATGGCATCGCGCAGAGCAGCAAACTGAACATTTACCGCATCGTGCAGGAACTGCTCAAAAATGTAATCAAGCATTCGCAGGCAACCAGCGCGCTGGTGCAATTACTGATGAACGAACACCTGCTTACCGTAACGGTTGAGGACAATGGCATAGGATTTGACACAAGCGAACTAAAAAAAGGTATGGGGCTTCATAATATACAAGCAAGGGTAAGCAGCATGCAAGGCCATTTCACCGTTGAATCGGCGGCAGGAAAGGGCACCTCCGTTTACATTGAGTTTGATACAGAAAGAAAAGCGCATGAACCCGAAAATTAAAATAGCTATTGCTGATGATCATCCGCTTGTGATAGACGGGCTTCATCACATACTCGGTAATTGTGCCGATATGGAAATAACCGGCAGCTACAACGATGGCGGCCAGCTACTGGCAGGAATAGCCCGGAGCCGCCCGGACGTATTGCTGCTAGACATACAAATGCCCGGGCAAACAGGCGATGAACTGGCATTGATCA
>CAINOM010000272.1 GCA_903851455.1 uncultured Bacteroidota bacterium
AGCTGGCCGTCTTCATCATTAAATACGGTTATTTTCATTTTCAGCGCGCTGTTGTTGTATACACCGATATACTTCTTCGCATCGGGCACTACGGTCACTGTTTTTTTAAGGTGTGGGTCCAGCGCCACAGATATCTTGTAGCATATCTTATCAAGGTCTACCGTAGTAGCATTTGCCAGCAGGATGATAGATATTTTATCATCAACGAGTTTCCAGTAGTCGGAGGTAAAGCCGCCGCCGTAGGGGTTACCGCCATGACGCACCAGCCGGTGCTTGTTTTGCGACAGCACTTCCCAGCCATAGCCATAATAGATCGTCTCCTCATCATCTCCTGCCATAGCCAGGACAGTATCTTCATACATCCGTGCCCAGTCGGCTCTGGTCAGCAGCTTGCCTTGCCGCTGTATGTCGTCCCACTTCAGCATGTCGGCAACAGTGGAAGTAAATGCGCTACTGGGCCGCAGTGCGTGCATATCAGCCACAGCATTGTGTCCCCCGGTCTTTTCATTGTAGGTGTAACCCGTGGCCCTGTGCTCGGGGCCGGTCTTGTCGGTAGTGGTAGTATGGGTAAGCCCTGCCGATGAAAAAAGATCATTCATATGGTCCGCAAAGCTGCGGCCCGATGCTTTTCTGATCACTTCGGCCAGTACAAAGTAGCCAAGGTTGCTGTAAGCCCACTTAGTGCCGGGCGCCCACAGCAGTGTATCATAGTAGGCGCCCTGTATCACAAACGAATCGGGATAGCGCTTTTCCAGCGTGGTCATAGTATTGATAGGCGACTCCCGTTCCAGCCCCGATGTGTGGTTGAGCAGCATGCGGATGGTAATACCATCCCAGCTTTCCGGCGCACTAGTGATGTACTTACGGATGTGATCGGAAAGATCGAGCTTCTTCTGCTCCGCCAGCTGCATAATGGCCGCGGCTATGAACTGCTTGCTCAGCGACCCAAGCAGGTAAACGGTGTTCTCACTTGCAGGTGGCGCATCAATAAGGTTTTCCATCCCATACCCTTTCTGCATCAGCACCTGCCCGTTGCGCACAATGCCCAGCGAGAGGCCGGCAATGTGCTGCCTGCGCATCTCGGCCTTCACTATGCTGTCTATAACAGTATTCTGGGCGTAGCCGTACCAATGCCCGCAAAGCAATGCAAGCACTAAAAATATTCGCGTATACATTTTATACTTGGCTTTACTCAAATGTAAAGATAACAGGTGGAAGAAACAGCGAGGCGCTGCAAACCTACTGCGGTGGAAAATGCTTGTATACTTCTCCCCGGGCGAGGATGCGAATCACTATTACCTTAGGATGAATATATTCAACACCAACACGCCAATCGCCCACTCTGATGCGATAATAACTTTCTCCTTTTTTCTGTCCTTCCATTTTCCTGAAGTCGGTCCCTGACTGATCCAGGTTCTTCGCCGCTTCAAGCTGGGAAATAAGCTTTTCCACTGCGTGCACTACAGCCTTAGGCTTCGACTTCAGATCCTTCAGAAAAGACCGGGTAATGATCACTTCCATTTCCTGATCTCTTTTCTGAATTCATCTGCTGAAATAGTATCGTCATCTTTGTCGGCACGCAGAAGCTGCAGCATCAGGTAATCCTCAACATCCTCGTTTTCTATGATGCCCATTAGCTTCACTATGTCATCCGTGCTCCAGTTACCACGCTGCTTTTTTGCGGAAAATGTAGCAGGGCTCAACCCCATCTTTTTACTCAGATAATCATTCCGATAACCACTCACATCTATAAGCTCCGGTAAAAACTGGACGAGTGTCTTATAATTATTTGCAATACTCAATAACATTTCTGTTGATTTTAAACAAAAATACAAATATTTCACTAAACAGAAAAATAAGATCAGGAAAACAAAAATGCGAGAATCTTTCGTGGCAGTTTCATCTGTCCGGCATTCTTTTTGCGGCCAATAATAGTACCAGGTTCACTGGTCAGAACAAACAAAATGGCAGGCAAACAAAATCAGGATTACATAAATATAGGGGCACAAAAATTCGTGCCCGACAATGCGGGCTTTATGGCACCGCGGTCGAGTTGAACAATAAGTGTCTAACTTTTGTGCAACAATTTGTGGGTATCTTTTGCGCAATTAATTGATTATTAGGCGAAAGACGTCCAAAAGCAGAAAATAAAAAAAACTGTACAATATTGAGCAATTCGCCGCGGCAACTTGCCGTTGCTCTGTTCGAAGCGAAAATGCCCGATGTAGAGACGTTGCACTGCAACGTCTTCCTGCACCATGACACGCAAAAAAATGCCCCGCATCCTGAAATACGGGGCATTGTATAACCTGATTGCTTGTCCGAATGGCATTCACTGCCGGGCGGGCACTTTCAAATCAGCACATTTTCAAATTATCAAATTGCCGAAGGCACATGCTCTTTCACATACTCCATCACTTTGTTCACCATGTTCTTGGAGCCAATGTATATTGGCACACGCTGGTGCAGCTCTGTAGGGGTAATATCCAGTATGTTCTCGGAACCGCTGACTGCTTTACCGCCGGCGGCTTCTACGATAAAGGCCATTGGGTTGCACTCATATTGCAGGCGCAGCTTACCGTTGGGGCTGCTCTTGTCTGCCGGGTACATGAAGATGCCGCCTTTTATAAGCGTGCGGTGCATGTCTGCTACCATAGAGCCTATGTAGCGCTGCGTCAGCGGGCGGCCCTCTTCTTTATTGTGCTCCATGCAGTATTTGAGATAGGCCTGCATGCCGTCCGAGTATTTTATGCTGTTTCCCTGGTTCAGGGAGTAGATCTTACCGTTGTCGGGGCACTTCATATTGGGGTGAGAAAGGCAGAACTCCCCTATCGATGGTTCAAGGGTAAAGCCATTCACACCGAGGCGGGTAGCATATACCATCATGGTGCTGGAGCCGTAAATGATGTAACCGGCCGCCATCAGGTTCTTACCGGGCTGCAGAAAGTCGGCGTCTGTACAGGGTTTGCCCAGTTCGCTCACCCTGCGGTAAATCGCGAAGATGGTACCGATAGGCGCGTTCACATCTATATTAGATGAGCCATCCAGTGGGTCGAAGAGCACAACGTATTTGGAATTGGCAGAGAATGTGTCCTGGTAAGAGATGTGGTCGTCATTTTCTTCGGAGCCTATTCCGGCGCACTCGGTACAGTTCTGCAGGATGTTGATCAGCGTTTCATTAGCGAAAATGTCCAGCTTCATCTGCTCTTCGCCCTGCACATTGGTAGCGCCATGCTTGCCCAGTATGTCCACAAGGCCTGCCCGGCGCACCTGGTTATTGATCACCTTTCCTGCCAGGCCTAGGTCTCTGAGAATGGCAGACAGATCACCTGTTGCCTGCGGGAACTTCCGGGTCTCCTGGATGGTAAACTCATCCATGGTTATTAGCTTACTCTGCGACATTTTTCTCAATTTATTGTTGCCCAAAATTAAACAAGAATCAGAAGGATACCAATTGGCACTGTTTTTATTATGCCTTAAATAGTACTCAAATACATATTTCGCCGTCGTAACTTTGATGGCTGGGTAGGGAAAACACACACATGATGACATTTAGAATACTACGCTCAATAGGCTTATTGGTTTGCATTGTTACTACGCTGGGCAGCTGCACACTGCTGAAGGAGAACTCCAAGTATGACTTCAATGACGGCATCTACCAGACGAGGCGTTTCGGCCGTCACCCGGTATACGTGCTACGGGTAGACGATGATACCATAGCCGTATTCCCGGTATTAGAGTTCAAAGACTCAACAGCCATTCTCACGAAACAGCGGGTCAATTATACACCCATGCAAAAGAAATTCAAGGACAATAAAGTGTCGCATAGTTTCTATCGTCCTTCCTTCGATGTGGATGTGATAACAATACCCGCTAAATTCAGGCCGGCAACGTATCTGCTGCCCAACCAGCTTACCACTAACTTTAACGGCGCAGTACTTTGCGGCTACCGGATAGACGCTTACAAAGTGAACTACAGGCGCACGCCCCTGAACATCTATAAACAAAAAGTAAATCACACCGGGTACAGCGGAGGGTTGTTTGCAGGTATCGGGAATACACTGGTCGACGCCAACTCGCTGCGAGGGTCCAACACAGATCTTCAGTACGAAGGGATGATCCTCGTTACGGGCGTGGCAGCGAACATAGCCGTAGAGAGCATCACATTTGGCATCTCCTTCGGTACCGATTACTTGCTCGACAAATATAGTGGCCTGTGGGTCTACCAGGGAAAACCTTGCATTGGGTTTACAGTGGGGCTTGATTTAAACTAACTACCGCCGGTACTTTTCTGCGAGAGAAAAAGAGCAAACGATCCGGGAGTTGAAGTTATATCCGCCAGCGAAGCCCCTTCAAGGGTTGGGGGTTGTTATTTCCCTCCGTTCGCATGCAGATCATTAAGGCAGTTGCTGTCCAGCAAGGGCACTGTGCTCGACAGGGTCGGAATCACATTATGTGTATCGATAGCGTAGTACATAAGGCAGTGCGGATTGGTGCAATGGTTGTTGTGCACGGTGTCCTGGTGGAATACCTGCATGGGCGTGCCGAGGTTCACGAGCCCTAGTATGTGTCCCAGTTCATGCTCCAGCACGCTGGTCTCCAGCGCCACGCGCGTTGGCTGCCCGAAGCCGCCAGAGTTAGCGTAAATGTCCTTGCCAAAAAGGCAGATAGATGTGTTGCGATAGGCAAAGCCCAAAGTAGTGAGCGACGTATCAAAACCATCGGTGACAAGGATATAGACCGCGATCGTATTGCCGCTGGTATAAGCGGTGCGGTTTATGCGCTCCGTAATCGCTGCTGAGTCTACCGTAAATGCATGCCCGTTCGCCGCTATCTGCGACTGGGTGATGTTGATGCCGCCGGGCTTATTACAAATACCATTCAGGTAAGCGGTAAGATTACTGATAGTGGTCGCATCCAGCGGATAGCCGGGCATATACTGCACCTGGATATTGAGCGTAGTATAGGTAACAGAGCTGAGCATATCCACCGCCGACTTGCCCAGCGCCTGGTCGCTATAGCTGTTGGGCAGCGTCTCCGGGTTGGTGTTGTTCTGCTTCCGGCACGAAAAAAGAAACACTAATAACGATGAGACAAGTAATATTTTCTTCATAAAAACCCTTTTGGACCATGCAATAAAAATCAAGCCAATCTAGCCGCCGCGGTATTCATCCTTTAACAGCGAAAAACAAATGGAGTCCTCCATTCGGCCATTCTTAAAGTAGTGAGACCTCAGCGTACCTTCTTCTGTAAACCCCATTCCCCTCACCAGCCTTAATGACGGCACATTTTCCTTACCCACAAATGCTTCTATCCTGTTTAGTTTCATCTCTTCAAAACCATACTTTGCCAATGCTCTTATCGCCTCGGTCATATAGCCCAGCCCCTTCATAGCCTCGTCGGTGATGGCAAAACCTATCTCTGCCCGGGAATGAAGGATATACCAGGTATGAAAACCACACTTGCCAACGACTTTGCCGCTTTCCTTTTCAATCATCACGAAGCGCTTGAAAGATGTTTTGAACGTGACCACACCCTGCTCAAAGTTGCTCCGTTCTGCTGCAAGCTCTTCGGCGGTTGCCAGCCCTAGCTGCTGCATGA
>CAINOM010000273.1 GCA_903851455.1 uncultured Bacteroidota bacterium
ACTACACTAAGGTGATCAAAACCGTTCGTAGCCCTAAAAGCGGCGCCTATACCTTTAAAGAAGGTATGGTGCATAAGGATAAAATAAAAGATTTTTTGGCAAACGTTAAGTAGCCGCCCCTTTAAGCCTAAGCCTATTGATCTTGGGACTTAAGAACACACTATTATAGCAGGAAGCCACTCTTTTGGAGTGGCTTCTGTAGTTTCTTACTGAGCTGTCGCGGGAACCCCTTTTTTGCGTGTTCGGCAGCTACTCTCTGTCTCGGCTCTGGTCTACCGTTGTTATGTTGTCCTTGCTGTTATCCTGGCTCTTCTCATTGCCGGCCACCGGCTCTCTCTGCTCGCGGCCAGGTGCTCGCTTCTGCGCAGGTTTTGGCCGCTGCAGGTCCGCACTCTTTTGCGCCGTTTTGTTTTGCCTTTCCATAGTTTTCGTTTTTAAAGCTAAATAACCCTAAAGACTATGCCACAATAGCGCACACGCTGGCGGAACACTTTTTTTATGATTGGATTACCACCAAAAACTGTACGGGATATTTTTTTTCATACCTTCATTAATACCAATCACTGAAATGGAGGAAATTTCTATTCTGATCGCCGAAGATGATGCCGACGACCGCTTCCTGCTACAGGCCGCTTTTCACGAGAACGGCTTTAACGATAAACTGCACTTTGTTGAAAATGGGGTGGAGCTGGTTGATTATCTCAACACTATTTCAAATAGCGGAAATGAGGTAATAATGCCTCGTTTTATACTTCTCGATCTCAATATGCCCAAAAAGGATGGAAGGGAAGTATTGAAAGAAATAAAACAAAATATAGCTTTCAAAAAAATTCCGGTTATCGTCTTCAGCACCACCAACAATGAGCAGGAAATGAGGCGCTGCTATGAGCTTGGGGCAAATTCATACATCACAAAGCCAAACAGTTTTGAGAACCTCATTAAGACTGTTGCTGCATTGCGGAGTTACTGGATACAAACCACCAGTATTCCCGGATAACCAAGGCTGGCGGCACTGTTTTTGCAGTACAATAACAACTTCGTATCAGGGTTTGCAGTCTCTTGAGTTTGCAGTTTTACTTTCCCGTAGTGATAATTGCAAAATTCAATACCAATATTTAAATTAGGGGCTTCAAAGGGGATTTTTATAATAAAATCAATTATGTCTGACGGTAAAAAAATTTTGATAATAGACGATGAAATTGATCTTTGCCTCTTATTAAAAGAGTATTTCCTACGCAAGAATTATGACGTCCTCATATCCCATACACTAGGGGAGGGAAAGACGCTCTTGAAAAGCTATCGGCCCGACATACTATTTCTGGACAATAACCTGCCGGATGGCGTTGGCTGGCAGGACGCGCCTTCATTTGCCGCCAGTTTCCCGGCTACCTATATTGTTATGGTTAGTGCATTTCACCCCACAGTACCGTCGATGCCATCTAGTGCCAAATATCGTGTCATTGAAAAGCCCATCAGCATGGCTGATCTCGACAGCCAGTTTTCGGGCTTTTGAAGTTTGGCTACATAAATAAAGAGCTACGGTTGTCCTATAGCTCTTTATTGGTTAAATATTTCCAGTGGCTCTGCCTAATCTACAGTCCCTCTCCTGATAAATCCCAGTAACAGTGATATAATAGCCAGCACCAATAATACATGGATTATAGAGCCTGCGCTGTATACAAATGCACCTAATACCCAGCCAATTATCAGGATGATCGCGATGACATACAATAGTGATCTCATAAAATAGTTTTTGTTTTACTAATGAGTAATAAACATTGTGCCAGCGACTAGTAATGAGGCATTCGTGAGCAGGTATGACCCGTCAAATACAGCAAGAGCAGAGGGCAAGTTGAAAAAAAAGTCCCGGTTGCATCGGCACCCGGGACCTCAATATTTTAATACAAACAACATCGCAGACCTCAATTCGGGAGGTGCGAATTATGCCTAACAATACGTTTCAAATGCCTGGATAAGATTCGCGGCTATCATCTGCGCAGGGCGTCCTTCTATGTTGTGGCGCTCTATCATGTGCACTACTTTACCATCTTTAAGCAAAATTATAGACGGTGAGGATGGCGGATAAGGCAGCAGGTAGGTGCGGGCCTGTTTCACTGCATCTACATCATAACCCGCAAAGCTGGTGGCAAGCAGGTTAGGCTTCTTGGTAGCATTCTGTACTGCCATGATCACACCCGGACGCGCTGTTCCTGCCGAACAACCACACACACTGTTTATCATAAGTAATGTGGTGCCTTCCTG
>CAINOM010000274.1 GCA_903851455.1 uncultured Bacteroidota bacterium
CACGGCATGAGCTTCAGTATTGCCGGATCACTGCAATGCTTTTCTGCTACCACAGCAAATCCCGCTTTCGCATAAGCCCTCTGTGCAGATTCATTGTTCTTCAATAAGATCACTTGCACTTTATCAAACGTTGCTCCAGCTTCCTGTTTCTGCCTTATGTGTTCGTTGATCAATTTACTGCTCAGTCCCATTCCCCGGTACTTCTCTGCGGCATATACACATTCTATCTGCAGTGCATTGTCATCCCGGTGAATGGCTACTTCGTTCATCAGGGCCATAGATGGCGCTGCATTGAGTATTGCCTGCCGGTCTATAAAGTACATCAGCAGGTTGCTTTTTATCATACTGCTGCTCATACCATTGGCGTTCTCTACCCAGGTGTTCAGTGCAGCAGCTCTCTCGCCGTCCACCTCGGCAACGAGGAAACCGGAAATGTTTAGTTCCTGTCCCTCCATATCTTCATCAAGCATATTGCCCAGGGCAGTACGCAGCTCGTCCTCAGTGATGTTGAAAATAGCACAGTAGCTGATCACATTCCCACCGCTTTTCTCCGCCTCTAAGATAGAGGTGATCAAAAACTCCTTATCCGCTTCCGTTGCTTTCCTGATGATCGTTTCCATCTTATTCTATCATTTTTTGCAGTGCTTTCCTGTCGGTCTTTCCGCTGGTATTGAGCGGGAAGGTAGCCACAAAATGCACGGCAGCCGGTATCATATAAGGCGGCACCTTTGTTTTCAGTGTTTCCAGCACCGGCTCGGGGTCATTTTCTGCTCCTTCAAACACTACGCTGATCTGCATCATTCCGTTCGGGGCATTCATAGCCAGCGCTACTACATTGGAGCTGCCGGTTATGGCCCGCAGGTGAAACTCTATCTCGCTTAGCTCTATCCTGAAGCCCTGGATCTTCACCTGGTGGTCGACCCTGCCACAATATATGAAATTGCCGTCTTCATTTTTGAAAGCGATATCTCCTGTGCGATAGTACCTTTTGCCATCGAGCTCAAAGAACGCCTCTCTTGTTTTATCTGCATTCAGGTAGCCGGGTGTGAGCTGGTTGCCATAGAGGCACAATTCTCCTTTTTCTCCTTCAGGCAATTGCTTATAGCTGTCATTTACCACTATCGCCTCCATATCTTGCATAGGTGTGCCAATGGTTACGATGCCATTGTATTCACTGATGTTGTGCACATCAGTTATTCTGTAGGTGAGGCAGAAAATGGTTGCCTCTGTAGGTCCGTAGACATTTTCCACCACAGCATTAGGTACACAACGCATCCATTCAGCAACCACATCCTTATACAGCGCTTCGCCGCAAAACAATGAATACCTCATATCCGGCAGGTCTATCTCCTCAAAGTAGGGCCTCAGATTGGCGAGCACCGATGGTACCATCAGTGCAAAGGTGATCTTATGTGTTGTCAGCACACTATAGATATTGGTGAACTTCATACCGCTGTCTGGTATAGTATACACACAGGCACCCTTGCATAAAGGGATAAGATAGGACATCACCGACAAATCGAACGTAAGCTCGAACATCTGCAGAAAGCGGTCGTTGTGGTCTGTTTTATACCCCAGTGCATCAAAGGCATTTACGAATGAGTCGAGGTTGAAGTAGGTGATCGGCACACCTTTAGGTACGCCGGTACTGCCCGATGTAAAAAGTATGTACGCATTCGTCTTATCCAGCGAAAAAGAAGATGTAGACAATTTCCCAGTGTTTTCAGGCGATTCCTCGCCGGTCGCTATTGTTGTAACGCCAGAGTATGTATCAGTAATTGTTTTTGCCAACAAATATTTTATACCAGCTTGTTCGAATATTTGTCCTGCGCGCTCTGCCGGGTAGCCGGGATGGATGGGTATGTAGGTCTTTCCCGAGATGAAGATGGCCAGGATAGAAGCATACGTCTCAATATCGTCATGCAGCACTATTCCAATATTCTGCTCATTTCCGCAGTTTTCGTTTATTTTTAGCTGTACGGAGGAAACTATTGACTCCAGTTCAGCGTAGGAATAGTATTTGTTTTGTATGCAAAACGCCGGACGGGCACCATGGTCCTTAAAAGCCGATATTATTTTGCTGAGAAAATTCATTTTTTGTGACAACCACCGGGATATTTCGTGCGGACCGGGCGGCGCAAAGCTATGTAAAAGGCTTGAAATGGCAGAATAGGGAGAGCAAGGACCCGGCAAATAACTGACTGCTTCAAATCATTCGTCTACCCACATTTTAGTGCCTGAACGACTTCCTGATGCCTTTAATTTTTTTTCGACTTGTGAGTCAGAACTGAATAACCGAACGGCGACAAGGGTATCATCCACCCAATTATAAGTGGCCTTGTCCATATCATTATTTGTACCATAGCGAATTTCATAGTATTTGACGGAATCGTTGCTCTTTATATAGAACGAAACTGTGTAAGAACTTTCGTTTTTGTTTGTTCTGTATACTTCAACGTCATGATGTTTATGATTTGCGACATCGGGTGCCGGTTGCTGTGTTTTTCTGACATCTTTAATATTAACAGTGTGTTTTTTCTTGATATTTTTGCCGATTGAGTTGCCTGCGATCACAATTAAGAAAGCAAATAGCGTTAGTCTTGTTAATTTGTGCATTGCTGCCGGTAGTTTACTCAAATATAAAAAACATAACTAGATGCTGCGTGTATTTGGATGTTATTTGTTGCAAATTTTGTAATTGAGGAGGGGGGTAAGCCGGTTCTCAACCGGCGAGAGAAATAACCGGGTATAATTTCCAAATAATTCAAATTATTGCTTACCTTTGCCATCCGCATAAAAAGTCAAAAAGGGTTTCTTTTTTGACTTTTTGATTTTAGTACGTTGGCCGTACAGTTATAAAAGGTACACTTACGACTAAAAAATACGGGCATAGTTCAATGGTAGAATAGAGGTCTCCAAAACCTTCGATCGTGGTTCGAATCCGCGTGCCCGTGCAGTTATTAGTTAATCAGTTAACTGGTTAATAAGGCAATTAGTTGGCGTACGTTGCAGACTTTTTGACTTTTCGACCTTTTAACTCAAAAGAATATTATGAGCAAATTCGGAAATTACATACAGGAAGCCTATGATGAGCTGCTGCATAAAGTAAGCTGGCCTACATGGGAAGAACTGCAGCAGACAACCATTATTGTTCTTATTGCCCTGGGGCTTGTTACCGCAGTGGTATTTGGCATGGACCTCGTTGGTGAGAATGTGCTGAAGGCTATCTATTCAGTTTTGGGCAAATAAATATGGAAACGATGAACGAAACTGAAATGATCCAGGATACGAAGCCTGCCCAGGAAACCAAGTGGTACGTGATCCGCGTGATCAGCGGTAAAGAAAAGAAAGTAAAAGAGTACCTCGATAAAGAGGTGAAGATAAATAACTGGACCAATTCGGTAGTGCAGGTTCTTTGCCCTATTGAAAAGGTGTTCAAGGTACTGAATGGTAAGAAGGTGCTCCGTGAAAAGACGTTGTTCCCCGGGTATATACTGCTTGAGGCCAACGAAGGCAAACTTACTGACGACATCATTCATGCTATTAAGAATGTGACCGGTGTGATACACTTCCTGGGTAAAGAGCATCCTACCGCACTTCGCAAGTCTGAAGTGAACAAGATGTTCGGCAAGATGGACGAAGTGAGCGAATCAGGTATTGGTTATGCGGATCCATACATTATTGGTGAAACCGTGAAGATAGTTGATGGTCCATTCAACGACTTTAATGGTACTGTTGAAGAGATCAACAATGAGAAGAAGAAACTGAAAGTGGTGGTGAAGATATTCGGGCGTGCTACGCCAGTGGAACTCAACTAC
>CAINOM010000275.1 GCA_903851455.1 uncultured Bacteroidota bacterium
CTGTCTTAGCATCATACTCATTCAGCCACAGATGGTTTTGGTCGCGGTTTAATATGGCTATGAATACATGCGCTTCATCCGGGCTCCAGGTAACGCTGGTGAGATAGTGGTCCTTTTCGTCGGTACCTGTTTTCATCACCACTGTTTTCCTGGTGGCCGGGTCATACACGCACAGTGTCACCTGGTGCGATGTGCCGCCGGCCATCGGGTATTTCACCAGCTCCACGATCGCCGGAATCGTATCCCAGTGCGGGATAGGGTAGTCCTTTACCATCGTTTGGTCCATGCGGTAATACGCCAGCAGATTGCCTTTTGGCGAAAAGAAAATACCATGGTCTATCCCAAATTCATCGCGGTGTACAGACTTTCCGGACACGATATTTTTATCTGCCTCATTGGTTACTTGCACTGCACCGTTGTTATAGAGCCATAAGTTATTGTCTATAGTGTACGCGATCTTGCGGCTCTTGTCCACAGTCACATTGTCTGCATTATCGGGTAGGGTAGTCCATTTGCTCCAGGCCCACTTATTATCGTCCAGTTTCCCGGTGATCACATCTTTGCCATTCAGGAAATAAGCATCATCCTTGTCTATCCATTTCAAAGCGGGCAGGCTGCTCTTGACTGTTTTTCCGGGATAGTCGCCCGGCTCTACTATCGTTGTAACTGTAGCTCCCGGCTTGCTGAATTCCATATAGGTCCACACATCAGCGCTGTCTTTTTTATCGGCCCGCCAGAAGTGGTCTGTCCCCGGCTGCCACGATGTTCCCTTTATGTTTTTAGGTGCCAGTGTTGTGCTCATGCCGTTAGTGGCCTCCGCCATGGTAAAGTTCTTTTTCTGTGCAGCGACCTGCAACGAAAATATCATTGTGCCCGCCAGCAGCAGGCATGCATTCTTATTGAAATTCATAAACCGGTTTGAAAGGCAAACTTAAAGGAAAATTCGGGTACTTGGTGAGACTCGGCTGCAATAGATATCCGGATGTGACGTTGCCATAGCCGAGATAGGATAGGGTAGCGCCCCAGCCTGTATCCGGCCCCCGGACATAAAAAAAATCTCCAACTTTTGTTGGAGGACTTTGACAGAAGGCTGCGCAGTAGGCTAATAGTTGGCCGTGGCATATTTTGCCAGGTAGTGACCGCTGTTTTTTTTCACAATAAGAAATAGATTCACCCCAACCCGAAAACCAAAGGTCGGCTGCATATGGCTGTGAAATACCTTGGATGCATTTTCGTTCTCTACGTCGGTTATATTTTCTGTTTATAGAAAGGTCCGGCATTTATATCAAAGGGTCCGCAAACTATACCTAGCAATACGCCTCCTGAGTACTGCCATTCATCATAAGATATCTGTGAAGTGATATAACCGGACTGATAGTGATAATCTGTTTTTCCATATCGTGCGAACGCACCGACGTAAGGTAGATAATCAGTCTTCAGCCGTTTCGATACAAAACGGTATACGGATGTATTGCTGATGTCCAGGTATCTGCGATAGTTGATAAAGAGCCCGCGTGACACGGTATACATTCTTGGGCCGCTTACTTCGCTTTTCTTCACCGTATCGTACACATCATGCTCGGCGCTGTTGTCGTTATATACGAAATCTATTCCTATTGAGTTCACTTTATTGAAACCGTATTCCACGCCCAACGCATAATTGATCCCAGAACCTAAAATTATCCACGGCAGCACCTTTCCCTTTATTGCCCATGAATTACTATTTACTTGCGAGTTGGTGTCGGCCTGTTCGGAATGGGCGGGGAGAGCCAGGGCGAATAACGATAGAAACAAGAAGATATTCTTCATAGCTGAGGGTTTAATGCTCATTTTCAATTGATCCGGGTGGCAAATTAAATAAAAA
>CAINOM010000276.1 GCA_903851455.1 uncultured Bacteroidota bacterium
CCATAGATACGGCAGGCAATGTCTACTTCTCCGACTACGGTAACTTCAGGATTCGGAAAATAAATACATCCGGTATTATTTCTACAATAGGCGGCAATGGATCAGGATCAGGCAGCGAGACCAATGGCGTGGCCGCAACAGCCACCATTATGTTCCCGGAATGTATAGCACTAGATGCTGTTGGCAATATCTATATCGCCAATTCATTGGGCAGCCAGGTACGCATCATTGATGCTGCGACCGGTATCATTAATGTTTTTGCGGGTACCGGCTCACCGGCATTTGGCGGCGATGGCGACCTTGCCACTCTTGCGCAGCTTGATGCTCCCTGGGCTGTATGTGTGAGCCACACAGGCCACGGAGTGTTTATTGCCGATGAGAACAACCAGCGTATCCGAAATGTAAATTGCACATTGGCTAATCCCGGTACCATACTGGGCGCAGACACTGTTTGTATTGGTTCTGCTATAACTATCAGCGATGCTGTAAGCGGCGGAGCCTGGAGCATCAGCAATGCCAACGCCACAATTTCCCCCTCCGGCACTGTCACCGGTGTTGCAGGTGGGTGGGATTCCGTCTACTATTCTGTATATAATGCCTGTGGTATCTCACAAACAGCCCTTATAGAATATGTGAAGAACTGCAGCCCAACAGAAGTATCCGCTCTATCTGCAAATGCCAGCAAACCCTCTGTTTACCCGAACCCAACCACCGGGTCACTTACCCTGGAGCTGCCGACTGTGGTTAGCGGTAATGTGTCCATTACTATAACAAATCTGCTGGGAGACGTGGTAGAAACACGGAATATCGGCGCTGCAGTTGACAAACAGTTATTTTTCGATCTGTCGCACCTTGCAGGCGGCACCTATCTGATAAAAGTGGTAAACGGCAACAACATATATCACGAGAAAGTGGTGAAATGGTAGTTTCCCGGAAACTGTCGCGAAATACATAAAAACCGAAATCAAATTAAGCATAACGTTCCGGCAAAAAACAGGGTATAGATTTTTATGTGTGGAATCCTGTTCTTTGATTTCGGTTTTCCACTCAAAAATTTGTACCTTTGTTTGACCGCAACAGTTTCCTCTTTCATTTATTTATAATGCCAGAGCTGCGCCCGGTCATTTCAAAAACGGAGCGTTATGACAAAGTATATTTTTGTAACCGGGGGCGTTACATCATCATTAGGAAAAGGCATTATAGCAGCATCTTTAGCCAAACTGCTGCAGGCACGTGGGTTTACCACCACCATCCAGAAATTTGATCCATATATAAATGTAGATCCGGGTACACTGAACCCCTACGAGCATGGCGAATGCTATGTAACCGAAGACGGCGCAGAGACCGACCTGGACCTTGGGCACTACGAGCGCTACCTCAATACCTACACATCGCAGGCTAATAATGTGACCACTGGCCGCATCTACCAGCACGTGATCAATAAGGAGCGCGAAGGAGCTTACCTGGGTAAGACCGTGCAGGTAATACCTCACATCACCGATGAGATAAAGCGCCGCATGCTGCTGCTGGGCGAAGACAATAAATTTGATATAGTAATCACCGAGCTTGGTGGCACAGTAGGCGATATAGAATCGCTGCCATACATAGAGGCGGTTCGCCAGTTGAAGTGGGAGATGGGCACAGAGAATTGCCTGGTGGTGCATCTGACACTGGTGCCCTACCTCAAAGCGGCAAAAGAGCTGAAAACCAAGCCCACGCAGCACTCTGTAAAGATGATGAGTGA
>CAINOM010000277.1 GCA_903851455.1 uncultured Bacteroidota bacterium
AATTATCACCTGCTCGCTGAGGTCGGGAATTACATAAAATTCGTCTGTGAGACGAATATCTTCGTGATAGAAATCAAGCGATGTACGAAATCTGATCTCCATGAATGTAGATGCGCTTGCTGTGACCATTCTCATCGGAGTATGAAGAGGAGTCAGGATTTCAAGCTCTTCGACGATCTCGTCATTGATGCACGAATAGGTAGCCCCGCTGTCGAACAACGCATAAAGTATCTTTTCGCCCTTGCTTCCTTCAAACCTTAGTGGCAAACGTATGATCATATAAGAAAGATTCTAACAAAGTTAAACAAAAAAAACAGCGCACCCGAAAGTGCGCTGTGTATGCTTTGGAATTTGGAATTTCTATTTTTGGAATTTTACTAGATAACCAGCATGGCATCTCCATAGCTGAAGAAGCGATACTTTTCCTTGATGCCCACTTCATAAGCATGCATCATAAGGTCATAACCGGCAAAGGCGCAGGCCATGATCATGAGGCTTGTTTTGGGCAGGTGGAAGTTGGTGATCAGCGAGTCTGCTATTGAGAAATTGTACGGCGGGTGAATGAATACATTCGTCCAGCCTTCTTCGGGCTTCAGCAGGCCTTGTGCCGTTACTGAGCTTTCCAGCGCGCGCATGGTAGTGGTACCAATGGAGCAGATATGGCGTTTGTCAAGTTTTGCTTTGTTCACAATACCTGCAGCATATTCGTCTACCTTGAAATATTCTGCATCCATCTTGTGCTTCGACAGGTCTTCTACCTCAATAGGGCGGAAGGTACCGAGGCCCGTGTGCAGGGTAACCTCTGCAAATTTCACGCCTACGATCTCCAGTCTTTTGATGAGCTCGCGGCTAAAGTGCATGCCTGCAGTAGGTGCAGCAACTGCGCCTTCGTACTTGGCATATACCGTCTGGTAGCGCTCTTTATCTTCTTCTTCTGGTTTGCGCTTGATGTATTTTGGCAGTGGTGTTTCACCCAGCAGGTCCAGCATATTGCGGAAAGCCTGGTCGTCACCGTCAAACAGGAAGCGGATAGTACGGCCGCGTGATGTAGTGTTATCAATTACTTCTGCTACCAGTTCGTCGTTATCACCAAAGTAAAGCTTGTTGCCTACACGTATCTTACGGGCAGGGTCAACGATCACGTCCCACAGGTGGTTAGGTTTGTTCAGTTCACGCAGCAGGAACACTTCTATCTTCGCACCGGTCTTCTCTTTGCGGCCGTAAAGGCGGGCAGGGAATACCTTGGTGTTGTTTACGATCATTACATCCTTATCGTGAAAGTAACCGAGGACGTCTTTGAAAACTTTGTGTTCTATCTTACCGGTATCGCGATGGATAACCATGAGCCGGCTATCTTCTCTTTTCTTCGCAGGGTGTTGGGCAATGAGATTTAATGGAAGATCGAACATGAATTGGGACAACTTCATAATTACGGTTATGTTGTTTAAAAGTGTGCAAAGATACAATCTTTAAACAACAACGTAAGATTAAAAAAAATATTATGCAAAAAAGTCCCCCTGTTACTTGGATTCCTGCGTTTCATCGTCAGATAGCAGGCGCATCAGCTGCTGTATTTCTTCCGCTTTCTGGTCTTCCCGGCGGTAGCTGTAGCAGAGAGAAAGTTCCTCCAGCATTTTGTAGATGATACGTTTAGTAAGCAGCGGCGTAAAATAGTTTTCCTTATCCTGTGCGTTTATCTTCCTCAGGTAGGTGTCCACATCCTGCTGGGTATACACCATGCCGCTGATGGGGTCTATGTAAAACTGTATCTGCTGTATGCCATTGGGGTCCGTACTGAAGAAACTATGCAGTGTGTCTATATACGCAAAGATGAACTGCCGCAGCACATCCATCGCGAAGATCGGTATGTCCAGCATCTCGCACAGGGCCAGGTAGAGCACGCCTATGGTGTACGGATTGCCCTGCTTGCTTTCCAGTACCTGGTTGATGAAGAAGTATTTCGGATCACGATCGGTAAGCTCATGACCCTGCAGTTTGTAAAAATTGTATAGTATGCTGTTGAAGACATTGACCTGCTCCAGCGGCGTAAGGTAGTTGTTCAGCTCCAGCCATATGTTGCGCCGCATCTGGTCAAA
>CAINOM010000278.1 GCA_903851455.1 uncultured Bacteroidota bacterium
GAACAAGAGCGGCATGAAGGTGTTTATCATTCAGAATATTGATAAGAAGATACCGCTGGAGACCATAGCCAAGAACAAAGGGCTAACGCTGCCAGACCTTCTTATTGAGATGGAAACCATTGTGGCCAGCGGCACCCGCCTGAACCTTGACTATATACTGGAGCAGGAACTGGACGAAAACGAACAGGAAGATATTTTCGACTATTTCCGCGGCAGTCATGACGATGATATGGATAGCGCCTTCGAAGAATTCAAAGACCGGGATGTTAGTGTGGAGCATCTGAAGATGATGCGCATCAAGTTTATGAGCGAGTACGCCAATTAAAATTCCAAAAAGTAAATTCCAAATTCCAAAAATCCCGGTAGGCTCTATCGGGATTTTTTATGGCCTACACTACTTCGCATTCCTAGTGAAGAATGCAAGTATAGCGCATCTCAATTTTCAAATTGATCACTCGTGCACCAGCAGATTATCAGCAAATATCTTGGATACCGTGGTGTTGGGGCCACTCTTTATGCTGATGACTATGGAATTGTCAAAAGGTATTTTCTCGATCAGCAATACTTTGGTGCCGATGCCGATATCGAGTTTCTTAAGGTATTGAAGGAATGATGTGCTTGTATCTTTAACGCCGACTACCTGACAAGCCTTACCCTCTGCCACTTCGGAGAGGATGGTCTTGTAAATGTCGGCCATCTCACCGCTGGCCGATGGTATGGGGTCGCCATGGGGGTCGTATTGCGGGAAGCCGAGGAATTTATCGAGCTTGTCAGCGAGGAGCGGATTGTGGATGTGTTCGAGTTGTTCGGCAATATCGTGTACCTCATCCCAGGAGTATTCCAGCTTTTCCAGTAGAAACACCTCCCACAGCCTGTGTTTGCGTATGATGAGCAGCGCTATCTTTTTTCCTTTTTCCGTAAGTCTTACACCCTTGCTCTTTTCATACTGTATCAGTTTCTTGTCCACCAACTTCTTCAGCATGTCCACCACGGACGCAGGATTGTTGTTCAGCGCCTCTGCTATTGCAGTCGGGCTGATCTTCACCTTCGTCTCTTTCCCGAGGTGATATATCACCTTTAAGTAATTCTCTTCCGAAAGCGTCTGTATGTGACTGGTGGTACTCATTTTGTAAATGTAGGAAACATTAGCGAGTACAAAAATTAGTCATACCTAATAATGTTTTTTTGTTTTGTCAAATAAATAAAATAAGTTTGCTAAAATTTTTACGATCACTCGTATTAGCTGATAACCTTAGCGTATTAATAACCTTTGTGAATTGCCAATATGAAATCGCTCATTTACCTTTGCCCGCCCGAAACCATGAAGAAATTACAAAACATAATAAAAGCACTACCGCTGGCATTGATATGCCTGGCATTGTGCTATTTGCCTGCAGCAGCACAGGATAAAGCACCGCAGGCCGACAGCACCCATCAGGATCGCTTCAACCTCCACTTTCAAACCACTTACATTTATCAATACAAGCCAATGTTTGGTGCGAGCTATAGCGGGCCGCACAGTTTAAGTACCGCCGAAGAAAGAGATAACTCCATCACGGCAACCCTGTTTTTTGGTGTGCGGCTATGGAAAGGCGCAGAATTATACATCAATCCGGAAGTGGCCGGCGGGAGTGGCCTCAGCGGGGCTTATGGCATGGCAGCATCTACCAATGGGGAGACCTTCCGCGTTGGAGACCCATCCCCTACGCTATATCTCGCGCGTGGTTATCTGAAACAGACCATTGCACTAAGTAAAACAACTACCGCTGTAGATGATGCATACAACCAATTGCCTGCAAGGTATGCAAGCCGTTCCTTGTCGTTCTATCTTGGCAAATTTGGCCTCGGCGACCTGTTTGACAATAACGCTTATGCTTCCGGTCCGCGCACGTCGTTTCTCAACTGGTGCCTGATGAGCAATGGGGCGTGGGACTATGCGGCCAACCTCCGCGGGTATACATACAGTTTCACTACTGTGCTGCAATGGGACAACATGACCTACAAGGCTGCGCTGGCTGCATTGCCAACAGTTGCTAACGGCGACGACCTGAATACGAACCTGGGCCAGGAATACAGCATCAATGGAGAGGTAACCCGCGCTTACAAACTGCGTAAGAGAGACGGCCACTTGCGGTTATTAGCCTACTACAACAATGGCGACATGGGCAATTACAACCAGGCTCTTGCCCAGGCATGGCCATGGTTTGGACCATCGGTGATCGACACACGCAAATTGGGTCGCGACAAATATGGTGTTGGTTTAAATTTCGATCAGCAGTTGAGCAGTACGCTTGGCATCTTCGGCCGCGCAGGATGGAATGACGGACAAAACGAAACATGGTGTTTTACTGAGGCCGACCAAACCGTATCCCTGGGACTGGTGCTTAATGGCGCCGGATGGAAGCGCAAGGACGATAATGTAGGTGTGGCGATCGTAGCAAATGGATTGTCTCAGGCGCATCAGAAATACCTCGCTGCCGGTGGCCTCGGATTTCAGTTGGGTGATGGCAAACTAAATTATGCTAACGAAACCGTTGCTGAATGCTATTATAACTTAAAACCTGTAGCGGCCGGTATCTGGCTTTCTCTTGACTATCAATTCGCCCTCAACCCCGGTTACAATCAAGATCGCGGCGCGGTGAATGTCTTTTCTTTCCGGGCGCATGTGGAATTGTAGTCGCTTTTTACTTCTCTATCAAAAAACACTTCCTGTTTAACTTCCCCTGGAAATCAAAAGGTGTGGTAGCGGCGGTTATGTCTTTTACCGTAAGCGCAGGTATACTATCCCGCTCCAGCACAAAATCCTTGTAGTTGTTGCTGAAGTAGATCTTGCCGCCATCGTTGCAGCCCTTCAGTAATTTTTTTAGCAGGAACACATGGTCGCGCTGCACGTCAAAATTATCTTCCATCCGCTTGCTGTTGGAGAACGTGGGCGGATCGCAGATGATGAGATCGAAGGCATCGGCTGGCATATAGTCCAGCCACTCCATTACGTCACCGTGTACAAAGTCGTGCTGTGTATCTTTATACAGTTTGTTGTACTGCATGTTGCGCTTTGCCCAGTTGAGGTAGGTCTTTGAAAGATCTACAGAAGTTATGCTCCGTGCGCCGCCATCTGCTGCGTATACACTGAATGAGCCGGTATAGCAAAACAGGTTCAGCACATTCTTCCCTTTGGCCTGGTCTCTCACAATGCCGCGTGTAATACGGTGATCGAGAAATAAACCGGTGTCCAAATAATCAGTAAGGTTTATGATAAAGTTGAGGCCACCCTCGGGTACAATACGCTCCACTTTTTGCTCATCAAATTTCTCGTACTGCCCTTGCCTTCCCGCCTTTCTCTGCCGCACCTTCATAAAAATATTATCCTGTTCTATCTCCAGCACTGTCGCCAACACCTCTTTGCAGCTTTGCAGCCATGCGGCATGTTCTTCATCCTCCATGCCGTGCCTGCGCTTATATTCCGCAGCGTGCACTACTCCATTGTACCATTCTATTGCAAAGGGGAATTCCGGCAGGTCGTGATCATAAAACCTGTAGCAGGCTATTTCCTGCCGCTTTGCGATCTTGCCGATGTGCTTGTGCACCTTCAGCAGCCGGTTTTGGAACATGGTCAGTTTTTCTGTTGTCAAGCGTATCTGTTTGATTGTAAAAGTACTGTGTTTTTGACAACCATTTTTATCGTTCACGCAGTGTAAACCAACAAATACAAAGGCGAAAACATAGTAACTTAGTATAAAAATCAACCTCATGAAAACGAAATTTCACCTTTTGCCATTTCTTATTTTCGTAGTCTGCCATGCGACAGCGCTGCACGGGCAGATCATCAGCACCATAGCAGGCAACGGCACTTCGGGCTATACGGGGACAGGCGGTCCGGCTACGGCTGCTGAACTATTCCATCCCAAAGGAACTGCCACCGACGATTCCGGCAATGTATACATTGCGGACGCGGACAACAATATGATCCGGAAAATAAGCTTGACCGGAACGATCACTACTATTTGCGGCTACCTTGCCGGCGGCTTTAGTGGCGATGGCGGCCTTGCTATCTATGCAGGCCTGAGCCGTCCAAACAGTATAGCTATAGACCGGACAGGGAATATATACATCTGTGATGCAGATAACCAGCGTATCCGCAAAATAGATACCGCAGGCATTATTCATACAGTTGTAGGAGACGGGACGGGTGGTTATATTGGAGATGGCGGGCATGCTGCTACCGCTGAAATAAATGAACCCGGCGCTATAGCCGTAGACAAGCATGGTAATCTGTACATTGCTGACGAACTCAACAATGTTATAAGAAAAGTGGACACGGCCGGCATCATTACATCGTTTGCTGGCAATGGCGCAACCGGCTTCAGCGGGGAAGGCGGCCCGGCGACCGCGGCCACCATAGGCTTCCCGTTTGGTGTGGCTTGCGATACAGCAGGAAATGTTTTTTTCTCACTGACGTATGAGGACCGGATCTGCAAAGTAGATCCCGCCGGCATCATGACCACGTATGCCGGCGTTGGCAGCGGCGCAGGGGGCTTTGCCGGCGATGGCGGCCCTGCTACTGCGGCATCCATTGATAACCCATGGGGTATAGGTACCGACCTCACCGGCAATGTATATATTGCGGACTTCGCTAACGAACGCATCCGCAAAGTGGACCTTGCGGGTAACATTACCACTTTTGCCGGAAATGGCGGTACCGGCTTCTCGGGAGATGGATCTGCGGCCGTTGGCGCTAAATTGCGCGACCCTGCAGGTGTCTCCGCTGACGCCACCGGCAATGTTTATATTGCCGACTACAACAATCACCGCATCCGCAAGGTGAGCATCGCCAATCACGCACCCTACTTTGTTAGCGGAGCTTCACAATCTATTACTGTTTGCGAAGACACAGCAATGTTCTCTATCAATTCTACGCTGGCTGTTGTTGACTCTGATAATGCACAACTGGAAACATGGAGCCAGGTCACTGCCCCCGTGCATGGTACACTGACAGCGTCTTATGGTACTTTCTCAACCGGCAGTACGTTGACACCCGCCGGCCTCTCTTATATACCGAACACAGGATATACAGGGCATGACTCCTTTAAGATCAGTGTGTCAGATAACATTGCAGCCGATACTATCACCGTTTACGTTACTGATACCAGCTGCGCTTCGACAACCTCGGTTGCAATGCAAAACAACGGCACATCAATGATGACAATATTCCCTAACCCGGGTAATGGCCTATTTGAACTCAGTATTGCTGCCCCGTTGGATGAAAGTGCTCACGTTTTCATCACTGATCTTGATGGTAAAAAAGTAAACGAGTTCATTACAAACACGAACAAGCAAATCGCACTAGATATCGAAGCACCTTCGGGCATTTACCTGATCGAGGCTACCTCAGCACACAACCACTGGAGCAATAAGCTGGTAATAACCGGCAAGTAGCAATAAGTTATAAGGTTGGGCGTTATTTGGCAGTCCTCATCCCTGCCTTATGAAGCTCAACCTTTTACTTTTATCTTGTTTAACGGTCCTTATTGGCTCCGCAGCCTCTGCAAGCGGACAGATAATAACCACGATAGCCGGCAACGGCACCGCTGGTTTTAGCGGGGACAGTGCAGTTGCAACGCTTGCAGAAATAAATAAGCCGTTCGGCATCGCGGTGGACAATACAGGTGCGATTTATTTTGCGGACAGATCTAATGGCCGTGTACGGAAAATACTCACCTCCGGAGTTATTGTTACCATCGCGGGAATGGGATCAGCAGGATACAATAGTGACGGCATTCCTGGCACTACAGCCGAATTAAATGACCCCAATGGCATAGCTGCGGATAACTCAGGGAATGTATACATTGCAGACCGGCTAAATAACCGT
Organism: uncultured Bacteroidota bacterium; assembly: GCA_903851455.1. Lineage (GTDB taxonomy): Bacteria > Bacteroidota > Bacteroidia > Chitinophagales > Chitinophagaceae > Nemorincola. The sequence goes on from CAINOM010000278.1 coordinate 5,870, forward strand.
ATAAGAAAAGTAGACGCTTTTGGAATTATAACTACAATAGCCGGCAACGGCACAAGCGGCTTCTCCGGCGATAATGCGGCAGCTACAGCTGCACAGTTGGGCGGCCCGAGGGGTGTGGCCGTGGACACACACGGCAATGTGTTCATAGCAGACCAGGGGAATGGTCGCATTCGCAAAGTAGATCCAGCCGGTATCATCACTACGGTGGCCGGCAACGGTACACCAGGGTATAATGGAGATGGAATCAGCGCTACCGCTGCCGAATTGTTCAATCCCTATGGCGTTGCGGTTGATACCTCCGGCAGTATATATATTGCTGATGTTGACAATGAACGTATTCGCAAAATAGACGGGAGTGGTACTATATCTACAGTTGCAGGTACCGGCGCGCCTGGCTTTGGCGGCGACGGAGGCCCCGCGACCGCTGCACATGTGTCAGAGCCTAGTGCGGTGGCTGTTGATCGCTTCGGTAAAATCTTCATCGCCGATAATTATAATGCACGCATCCGCGAAATAACATCTTCCGGCATCATCAATACTATCGCAGGAACGGGAGCAGGTGGATATAATGGCGACGGCATATTTGCCACGGCAGCCGAATTGTACAATCCTTCGGGTGTCGCAATTGGCAGTGCCGGCGCTGTTTACATTGCCGATAATAACAACAACCGCATCAGGTATATGCCTGAGCCTATGGCTGTAAACAGCGTCACAAATACTCTTTCAGTAAATATTTTCCCAAACCCGAATCAAGGGACGTTTACCATTTGTGTTTTCTCAAACATGCAGGAAAATCTACTGATCACCATATCGGATGTCATGGGTAGAACTGTAAAAGAGATCGGAACATCGACAGATAAGCCAGTAGAGGTTCGATTGACAAACCCGCCGGGCACTTATATTATCAATGTTGCTGGACCGAGAGGTAGCTGGAAAGATAAACTGACAATACTAAAATAAGAAGGGGCAAGACTAGTAGTCCCGCCCCTTCTTATTATTCACAAAAGATTATTTGTCGATCACAAAATGGAAAGCCTGGCTGCCGGTTTCGGTATGAACCCTTAACAGGTAGCTGCCTGCGGCTTCATTATTCAGCTTTATCTCGGCTCTTACTGATCCGTTCTGAGGTATTGTCGTACCAGTGTATATAATGCGGCCCAGCATGTCTGTAACCTCAAGGTTTACTTCTTTGTCTGTTGTGGCGTTTACAGTACCACTCAGTATAAAGCTGCCCCTGTTCGGATTAGGGAATAACGTAAGATCATTGCTGCTGTTTGTCACTGAACCTACAGAAAGGTAACCCTGACCAACAACAAACTTGGTGTTGCTCGTGCCTACGTAGCTACCGGTATCACATGGCGAGTCGCCATGTACCACACAGTATACACTGTCGTTATCGTTATAGATGTGTGTCGTGAACACAGGTAGCGTCGCGCCGGGCACAGGTGCATTGTTTACATACCACTGGTAGCTCGGGCTTGGTCCGCCAAACGTTACCGTGCTGTAGAAGGTATATACTTCACCCAGGTAAGCAGTGGTATCCGGCTGTGTGCAGCTGATCACTACTATCGGTCCGGCAAGCGGCCACACGTTCAGTACTACATCTTTGGCTACTACCGCAGGTGCCGCACACACACCATGTGTGGTCATCACACAGGTCAGGAAGTCGCCATGGGTTGGATTGTAGACGAATGGATTACCCGAGCCTATGTAAGAGCCAAACAACTCCCAGGTAAAGGATGCATGAGCTGCGTCTACGCCGTTTGGTATTGCGGTCAGTGTATCCGGTGTGTTGTGACACAGGAACGTATCCGCAGGGCTGGAGTTAACACTCAGGAATACTGGTATCGGTGTTGATACCAGGAATGGCTTCGTGATATAGCAGCCAGAGATCAGGGTATAGCTGATGTGTACATTGCCTGAAACAAGGCCTTCCACTTCACCAGTATAAGCTATAGACAATGCAATTGTGCCATCGCTGCTGCTCCATACTCCACCCGGTGTAGTATCTGATAAGAACACGGATGAGCCAGGGCA
>CAINOM010000279.1 GCA_903851455.1 uncultured Bacteroidota bacterium
ATTAAGCGATGTTTTGGATAGCCTAAAGTTAAAGGCCGTGGTTTATCAGAAGATCCGGTTCTCTGCACCCTGGGGCGTAGCCATTGCCCAGGATCAGTACTCACAGTTTTGGCGACTTTTGAAGGGTACCTGCTATGTTAGCATACCCGGTGAAGAGATGATCAGGATGAATGAAGGCGACTTTGTTTTTGTGCCTCATGGAGCTGCACACCGCATTCTTGGCCATCCCGGCAATGCATCCGTTCCGGCAGCCAGCTACGTTGCTGCATTGCAATGCGGGCAACCCTTATTCCGCGGTAATGACGAAGAGACCTTGCTGATCGGCGGGCATTTTGAATTCTCTTCGTCAGTACAGCATCCCTTTGTGCAATCATTGCCAAAAGCTATCAGGATAAACAGTTCTCAAAATGAGATCAGGTTCTGGCTGCAACAAGCATCATCATTTATGAATGACGAACTGATTTCTGGCAGGGCAGGCAATCAGATCATTTTGGGGAAACTGGCAGAGGTTGTCATTATACTCATCATACGGGCTTACATAGAAGAGGGGGATCTGGACCAGGGTTTTCTCCGGGCATTCAAAGACCCAAGGATCAGCGCTTCTTTAAATAGCATGCACACAGCTCCCGAAAAGGATTGGACACTAGATCAGCTTGCAGCGGTTGCGGGCATGTCGCGGTCGCTGTATTGTAAAGAGTTCAAAAGGCTGCTGGGTGAAACGCCATTGGCTTACCTCACCAACTGGCGGATTCTAAAGTCCAGGGAATTCCTGATGACCAGTAAAGAAAATATCTGTGAGATAGCTGAAAGGGTGGGTTACCAATCTGAAGCTGCGTTCAACAGGCTGTTCAAATCAAAAGTCGGTGAAACGCCCGCCAGTTATCGCAGGCGGCTTCTTTCGCGCTGATCAGGAAAATACAAAGAGGCTCGCCCAGTTTTTCTCATTTTGAAACCTCAGCCCCATAGCGTATCGCCGCTTCAAGCACATCAAGATTTATGTCTCTTAGTTTTTTGAACTTAATGCAATACCCGGTCACGCTCGCCTTGCCTAGTTTTTCTCCATACGTCTCGGCCAGGTATTTCTTATCCGCTATACCAAGGATATAGACTGAGATCCCGGTTGTGTTTGCACTCAGACCAATTTGATAAAACTCCCTGCTTGTCCCGTCGGCATATTTTATGGTGTGAGAGCCATAGCCTATGTTAGGATTACTGACAGTTTTATTTTCGCTGTTCTTACCGTCTAAGAACCACAATTTACACCCTGGCAATAGCTGAAGTATGCGCTCGTGCAGCTCCTGCATATCTGCACGTTTTGCCTCAGGCTGGCTGGTGATATACTCCTTGATTTGTTCTTGCACCTTGATACAAAATAAAATTACAGTTTAGTTTTCTGTTTTTGCAAAACTCTATTTTTTTAAATCCCATTCATCATTAAGTCAGCATAAACTGGCATAAATCGTTACAACTCAGCACAACTCAGAATGAGGTTGACCACACAAGTTTCGAACTATTATATTTTGCTAATGAGCACCAAATTTGATATCATTTTATTTGGTTCGAGTACTATTAGGATCACTTAAATAGCAAAACCGAGATAGTAGTGGCTTTTGCTATTTGTGTGCTTCGAGGCTTATTTATAGATTCCTAATTTTCAATGTAAATAGG
>CAINOM010000280.1 GCA_903851455.1 uncultured Bacteroidota bacterium
ATACCTGGCAACGTTCGTGATCATACGCTTCGTCAATGCCTTCCACCCTATGAATGGTGACGACCAGGACCGGGGAATAAGAAAGGTAGTGCTGTTCCGGCTGGACGCGGTAATGTATGGGGTATTGATGGCTTACTTCAATTGTTATTACCCGGTAGTGCTTGGCAAGCTGAAGAACCTGCTGATGGTGACCGGCCTCGCAGGAGTGATATTTATCTGCTGGATGGTGGTTAATGACAAGATCAATATCACGAATGCGACGAACCCTTCGTTACGATTTGCCAGTGATGCATTTCTTTACCTATTCCTGCCACTCTTCTTTTCGTTCTGGCTGCCCTTTGCCAATAATATCCGGCACATAGGCAACAAATATGTGCTGGGCTTTTTCACGCATATCAGCAAGATATCGTACTCCATGTACCTGGTTCACTATTCACTGATCTTCATCCCGTTCTTTGCTTATATGCACCCCGTGGCGCCCCACACAGCGGCTTTACTGTATGTGCTCTACTGGACCATAGTTATAACGCTGTCGTCTTTGCTATATAAGTATTATGAGTACCCGATAACACGCCTGAGGGAGAAATTTTCGAAACAGGAAAAATAAAGAGGGCAATATCTCCGGGCACTTTCGTACCCATTGTGCGGCTCAGCAATTGTATCCTATCACAGGCACATAGCCCGTACCACATCGGTGATCTTAACCGCCAGGTCCAGGCCGTGGTTGAATACCGTTGCGAAATAGTCTTTAAACTTAAAACCTTGTATCATGTATTTATGCGCTTTCCAGTTGCGGGCTCTTTGCGGGCATCTTATTGCCTGCATGTTTTATCATTATCTTTTCAACGATCTCGGCGGTAATGTCGGGATAGTTCACTGATATCTTCTTGCCATTCTCCAGCCAGTCACCGATGACGCTATAGTATTTCTCGCTTAGTGTCTTTATTACAGTAGCGCCCATCGCTTTGGCACCAGCTGCATTGCAGTGCTGCTCGTATTGCGTAAGCATGGGGATCACCAGTACTTTCTTGTTCAGGTACATCGCTTCGGCAGGCCCTTCAAAACCGGCACCGCACAGTACACCTGTGCTGGCAGCCATGCTTTTAATAAATGCCTGGTTGTCGATCTTCTGTATAGATACATTGCCAGACACAAACGGCTCTTTGTTGTGCTTGGAGAACACCTGCCATTTTGCATTTGGAAATTTAGACAAATGCTTTACAATGGTCGCATCGTCATAAGAAGGTAAGTATACGGTGTAGTGGCCCTCGTCGGTAGGCGTAAGCTGCCGTATCTCCCTGCGTATCACAGGCGTGAATATATTCTCAGCAAAAGCCTTGAAGTGAAAACCGTACTCAGCAGTGACCGGGGCATAATGCATCAATACGAATTTGCCCATGGGATCGCCGGACTCGGGCGGAGGTGCATTCTTGTTGGCCACAGCGCACTGGTGGCTGAGCGAGATACAAGGCAGTTTTTTGCGCTTGCAGGCCCACGATGATATGGGCTCAAAGTCATTGATCACGATGTCATAGTCCTCTACCGGGAAGTTGCGGATGTCTTTGAACAACTTGAATAGCTTGAGTGTTTTTGCAGTGGCCCAAAGATCCACGCCGCCGCGCTTACCGAAGATGAAGCTCATGCCATACATCTTGTATTTAACCGGGAAGGGCACATCTACATCTGCCTGTATACCGCTGATCAAAACATCTACCGTGCCGTATTTCGCAAGCTCGGGATACACATCCCTTGCACGGCTCAGGTGGCCATTACCTGTCCCCTGTATCGCAAATAATATCTTCATATAAACGGCAAAAATACCACTACAAACGTCAAATAAACTCCAAATTTCAATCTCGGATGGCAAACGAGTGGCAGTCCCAATCCCAAAATCCTGGTCTCCCTATTCCAACGAACTTACGCTGCTTCTTCTGTTTCTTCTTCCTCATCTCCGGCTTCACCCAGCCCTTCCATTTCTCTCAACTGGTTTGGCTTCATGTTCATTTCCATCATCAGGCTGGCCATAAGCGCTTTGGCGGTCTCTTTGCCCTGTTTCTTTTTATTGATGTCAATGGTTTTGGCTACCGGGTCTTCATTGAAGCTGTAGATACGCCATTTAGCGTCGTTGTACTCAAGTGCAGTGAGGTTCTCTATCCAGTCGCCGGAGTTCATATAAGTTACATGGCCGTGCTTTGTGTCCACGCCTTTTATTTCAGGATGGTGTATGTGGCCGCAGATCACATAGTCGTAGTTATTCTCGGCGGCTATATCGCAAACGGTATCTTCGAAATTGTTGATGAATTTTACTGCACCCTTCACGCTGTTCTTTACCTTTTTGGACAGCGATATTTTGCCACGGCCCATCTTCAGCGATATATAGTTTACCATGCGGTTGATGAGGATAAGCGTATCGTAACCCACAGCGCCCAGCTTTGCGAGCCACCGGCTATGCTGCATCACCACGTCAAATACGTCACCATGGAATATCCAGACACGGGCGTTATCTATCTTCAGGGAGAGCTTATTGGTGATCTTCAGCGAGCCCATGCGGAAACCCTTGAATTTGCGCAGCATCTCATCATGATTGCCCGGTATGTAGTAGACGGGAATGTCTTTGGCTATAAGGCCGATGAGGTGCTTTACCACCATCATGTGCGTTGCGGGCCAGTATCTTTTGCTGAATTGCCAGACGTCGATGATATCGCCGTTGAGGACTACCGCCTTGGGTTTGATACTTTTCAGGTATTGCAGGAGTTCGGTTGCGTGGCATCCGTAGGTGCCGAGGTGCAAATCCGACAACACTACGATGTCCACTTCTCTCTTAGCCATTATTCCCTTCGACGAAGCATTTGGTTATACAAAATGACTACTTTAATATAACCGGAATGTTATGCGGTGGTTAAATAAAAGTTATAAGCGATGTGTAGAAGTTGGATTGCCACAAAGATGCCCGTAAAATAATCATCTCATTATTCTATAAAATGTTGAAAATATAATTTAATATTATTGCCAAATCTTATTTTTCTACCCCTAAAAAAT
>CAINOM010000281.1 GCA_903851455.1 uncultured Bacteroidota bacterium
CCCACTTATCAATGGTATGTGAATGGCGCAACTTCCGGCACAGGCGCCACTTATAGTTATACACCCGCTAACGGCGATATTGTAAAGGTTGTGATGATCAGCAACGATATTTGTGCATTCCCGGATAGTGCAGTGAGCAACGTAACTATGACCATCAGCCCCATGCTTACACCATCTGTCAGCATCACTTCTATACATAATGACAGCACCTGTATTGGCGACACAGTGCAATTCATAGCGGTACCGGTTTATGGCGGTGCTGCGCCAACTTACCTGTGGACGGAGAATGGTACTAACGTGGCAACCGGTCCGTACTACGTATATGCTCCGCATGACGGAGACACCCTGGTGTTGACAATGACCAGTCATGGCGTACCATGCCTTACAGATAGCCTCGCGGTTAGTGATATATTCATTGTACATGTACTTAGCCCTACCTCGAATTCGCTGGCCGTTAGCGTGTCTCAGTCGAGTGTCATTTCGGGCAGTGTGGATACATTTACTGCCGTGGCATCCGGAGCCGGATCCTCGCCGTCTTTCCAATGGTACATTAACGGAGTTGCTGTGCCGGGCGCAACGAACACTACTTATATTACCGACTCCCTCAGGAGCGGGCAGACCATTAGCTGCGAGGAAACAAGCAGCTTTGTTTGTTCTGAGCCGCACAGCATCATGAGCGGCGGCATCTCGGTATCAGTACTAGCCGCAGGTATTCACCAGCCCGGTGGACTGAGCACCTTAACATTGTTACCTAACCCGAATGCCGGTTCATTCACCATTAAAGGCTCTCTGGCATCAGCCACTGATAAAGTTGACGTGGTTGTAACAGATATGCTTGGTCAAACCATCTTCACCAAAAAAGTAATGATCAGCAACGGAGCAATCAATGAACAGGTTGCACTTCCTCATTCTACTCCTGCAGGCATGTACCTCGTAAGTGTTACTTCCGGTGATGGCCGCGCTGTATTCCATGTAGTGGTTGAAAGATGATCAGCCCGGATAGTTTTTAAATAAGAAGAGCGTCCCCGGTGGGCGCTCTTCTTGCATTGTGATACGAACGTAAAAAAGAAGAAGGAAATGCACTTGGGAATCGGCATAAACTAACGAATCCAGTGCTTTTGGACTCTGAAAGGGTCTGATGTCTATAGAAAGATCGCGAATCGTAATGGCTTTCGATCCCATCGCGGTCGCATGTGGATTCTTACAGCAACGAACTCACTTTCTCCCAAAGCTCATCAGCAATAGCCGCTACGGTACGGTCACCATTGGTAATGAAAATATGTTCGTCGTCCTTCAGCTTCGTAAAAGCTTCGAAATACTTTTCCCGCACCGCACGCAGACTGTCTATATTTTCAAAAAGCTCTGTTCCCACCCTGTTTGCATTAATGCGCTGCATACTGATCTCGGGGGAAACGTCTATAAACAAATTGATATCCGGTCGCAGGGCCTCCGCACAAAGTTTATTGGCAGCGATCACCCAGTCCATATCCATGTGGGTGGCATGGTAGGCATAAGATGAAAAGTAATAACGGTCGGTAATGACGGTATAGCCTTCCTTCATTTTCTTTACAAGTCCGGTCTCTTCGTTCAGTAAGTGATCGAGCCTGTCGGCAAGAAACAGCCCGGCTATTGTCCGGTGATCGGCTTTGATGCTTCCTTTCAGAATGCTGCGCAACACAGACCCTATCATGCCATCTGTTGGTTCGAACGTTGTGTAGACCTTATGCCCGGCATCGGTAAGCCTTTGTTCCAGCAATTTTATCTGCGTGCTTTTTCCGCTGCCATCTATTCCTTCGAGGGCTATGAATAAGTTTTTCTTCATTGGTAGTGATAGTCGTATGAATGACGGCGTGAAAATACAATATTCCGCTTATTCATTTTCCGGAGGTCCCGGCCGGTCCCTTGGAGGTGGGGGAGGAGGATTGCCATCTTCTCTTCTCTCCGGTGGTCCGCCCGGTCCGTGCGGAGGACGTCCGCCACGCCCGTTACCGTTCATCATCTTGGTTACTTCCACAATTATTTTATCAAACTCCGCCTTCTGAGCATCCGTGCATATGGCCTTTACCTGCGCAAAATGATAGTAGGTGATGGTCTCGATCTGTCGCTGTTCGTCACCTATCGCCCTGCTCAGCGAATCCGCTTCCGGGTTAAATTTCCCTTCTTTGACCAGGTTCTCAAACAATTGCTTGCGGTTGATGGTCATTTCATCCCTTACCTGGTCCATCGCACGTCTGTGGTCAGTGATCAGCGAATCATATCTCTTAACCTGTTCGTCAGAAAATTTGAGGGTATGTATCACAAAATCGCGGGGGGCGCCACCATGCTGCCCGCCAAACAATTGCCCTGGTTTCATCCATATAACCCCTAGCAGGCATAAGTTGCACAGCACCAGCAGTATCACGGCCCATTTCCAAAATCGTAGTCCCTTATTGTCGTTCATAGCTTAGTAGTTATAAGTGGACCCGGATTGCATTTCGGTGAATAATAGGCTGGATATAGTTGTGTTCGCAGTTTTTTTATTCTGCCCTATGGAATATAATATCGAGCCGATATTCAGCGCAAGCAGTAATACCGCCGCCGCGATCCAGTGTTTTGCAGGAGTTGAGGGCATGCTCTTACCAGCCAGCCTGGTCATCACATTTTTGTAAAGATCGGGTGGGGTAGCTGCACGCTCCATCCCCGAGGTGCTGTTCATCACCTCTTCTATCCAGTTTTCCTTATTGATACTGTTTTTCATCGCACTGTTATTTAGACGTAGTTCAATGGTTTTTCCTTCGCTCGTATATATCTGATAGTTTTTCCCTCAGCTTTCCCTTTGCCCGTTGCAGTAAAGATTCTACTCCTTTTACCGTCATGTTCATGATCTCCGCTATCTCTTTTTGCGGCAATTCCTCTATATGGGCCAGTATGAATACTGTTTTTTGATTATGCGACAACGCTTCAATGGCCTCAAAAAGATATCGTGCCGTTTCCAGTCGTTCCAGTGTTATGCCGGGATGATCGAATCCTGCCTTATCGGCCAGTGGCTCGCTGGTCCGCTGGAAGAGCTGACTGAACGGATTATACTTTTGTCTTTTTTTTGCCCGCAGATGATCGAGACATTTGTTCACGGTGATCCTGTATATCCACGTCGCAATCGACGACTGCTCATTAAAGGAGAGTACCGACTTGAAAATGGTGACAAAAACTTCCTGCGAGATATCTTCAGCAATACTATGGTCCTGCACCATACTGATTGCGGTATTAAACACCTTTTGCTGGTAAGTCTCTACCAGCAATTTATAGGCCTCATGGTCGCCCGACTTTAATTTTGTGATTAAGTTGTTGATGTTGTGAAAATAACTGTTATCAGCTAAAAATAGTATGTACGCAAACACATTGAAATAACATCCAACTGTAATCAGAAATATACATTATGCTATACGGAATAATTTATTTTGTAATGTTAGCAAATACCGGTAGTA
>CAINOM010000282.1 GCA_903851455.1 uncultured Bacteroidota bacterium
AATCGTGTTCAGGTATTGGCCGCCAATTTTCACGGTTCCCTTTTCTGCAATTATGGTAATGGACCCTTCCATATTACGCTCGTAAGCGCAGGTGGTAAAATTGAAATTAATAATAGCGCTGTTCGCCGCTTTGAGCACAAAACTGCCGGTGTCTTCCACTTCTGTGTTGTGCTGGTGAGCGAAATTTTGTATCCAGCCGTGTGCGCTGGTAATGCCGCCATTGAGGTAGTAGAGAATGTCCACAAAATGGCTGAACTGCGTGAACAGGCAACCGCCGTCCTTATCTTTTTTACCACGCCAGTCGCTTCCTGAGTAGTAGTTATCCCCGCGGTTCCAGAAGCAGTTTACCTGTATCATGAAGATGTCACCCAATTCGTGATTCGCCATCAGTTTCTTGACTTCCTGTACTGGAGGGTTGTAGCGATTTTGCTTCACGGCAAATATTGTTTTGCCCGTCTGTTCCGCTGCGACTATCATCCTGTCGCACTCGGCAACGCTAATGGCCATTGGCTTTTCCACCACTGTATGCAATCCGGCTTCCAGCCCGGCTATGGTGTGTGGCTCATGCAGGTAGTTGGGTGTGCACACACAAAGCACGTCTGCCTCGGTTTGCGTCAGCATAGCCTCAAGATTTGAATAGAACGCTACACCTGCTGCAACATGCTTTTGTGACGCGAGGTCTATATCACACACTGCGATAAGCTCAGCGTTTGGGTTTTGCAGAATCTGCACTGCATGGCGGCGGCCTATATTGCCAAAACCTACAATGGAAAAACGAATTTTTGCGGGCATGAAACTTCAAAAGTAAAAAACCTAAACGTAATATTTATCGTTTATAGTACAGGATACGTAAATTTACTGGAACAACATATATTCCTGGCGCATAACTGCATATGATATGAATGAAAACGAAGCTGCAAGGATTAGTTCAGTAAACAGGTTTAAGGAGTTTGATTTCGACCTTGACAAGAACCTGGACGGCATATTGAGGCTGGCTGCCGATATATATGAAACTCCGGTTGCGTTCATAACCCTAATCGACGAACATGACCAGTGGTTTAAAGTAAAGAGGGGTTTCGAAGTGTTCAAAATGCCGCGCGCCACATCTTTTTGCACCCACGCTATCATGCACCAGGACGTAATGATCGTTCCCGATGCGTTACTGGACAACCGTTTTACAAAAAATCCCCTTGTTGCCAATGCGCCCAATATACGTTTCTATGCAGGAGCTCCCCTTGCTGCCAACGACGGCCAAAACATAGGTACGCTGTGCGTTATGGATACAGAAACAAAGGTGATCGGGGAAAATAAAAGACTGCACCTTGCTATACTGGCAAAGCAGGCCATTCACCTGATGGAGCTGGAACTTACCTATAAACTGCTCAATGAAAAAATGCAGCAGGTTGAAATGCAGAACAAGACCCTGATGGATATCGCCCATATACAGTCTCATGAGTTCCGTGCGCCTTTGTGCAGCATTATGGGCCTCATGAACATCATAAAGGAAGATAACTACAAGCAGCCCAATGAATATCTGCAAATGATGGATGAGGCGATAAAAACGCTGGACGAGAAAATTCACATGGTTGTTAAGAGCACAGAGATGGCAAAGCAGGCCTATATTCACTAGGGCCAGTAGCTTGTTGACAGCCTGCATCCATTACAAGACTTTCGCTATAAAATAAAATATGCCGATCATCCCCGCGACAACAGCAGCAATTGATACCAGCACAAGCGTTACTCTCACTATTCCGTTCCAAAATGTCAACGCATTATAGCGTCGTAAATCATTCTGCCTGTTCACCTTTTCCATGACGCGACTTTACAGGTACAGAACGAAAAACCATACCATACTGCGTTAAGGCAATCACAAGAAAACAAGAGAAATGGCTGTTATTTTGTTAAACAAACAACGTCCCGTGGATAGATAATGTCAGTGTTAATGGCGTTATAGAGCGTGTCGTTGATATTGCAAGAGGCGACTTCGTTGTAACAAACAAAGGGCTCGTGGTGCGACAGTCCCTGCGTATACGTAAATGCCTTTACGGCTTGCCCTGTCTGTGCGATATGGGTTACCAGGTAGGTTTTGCCCACAGCAGGTAAAATCAGTTTATAATCGTAACCAGGAGTGAGTAATGCTAGTGTGGAAGTATCACCGGTCAGTGGGTAAGTACTGATCCTCGTAGAATCAATAAGGCTATCAAAAGCATTATCTTGTTTGTATTTATATGCCATAGCAGCCTCTGCATCTGTCCAGGCTGCCCCCACGGTATAAATGTAAAGGTCAGTGTTTACGCAGGTTACGATTTCTGTCCGTTTCCTGCAGGAGAAACAAAATGCTGTGATGACAAGCAACAACAAGTACTTTTTCATAGGGCATTGAATTAATGTTGTAACATCACACATCGCGACTATCGCCGGATGACAAATGGGAGGCTTTCGGAAGCGCCATTGTGTATGGTGCGCAGCATATACACGCCATCGCTGAGGTCTGTGGCATTTATCTTTACAGAGGTTTCATTTTTGCTGATCGGGGCCTGGTATATGAGCCTGCCAAGACAATCGTAAATGCCGATGTTCTCATAACCGGTCTCGCCAAACGACACCGTCATCATACCATTATTGGGGTTAGGATACACCACCATACCGCCTGTTGTCACCACCATACCGCCTGTTGTGGTGATAACAGGCACAGATAACGGCCCCTCATTGAATTTAGCCACGAACATATCCAGTGTGCCGGTATGAATTACGTTCTGCACGGTATCGTTACCAAACCAGAATGTAGTATCGCTGTAGTCGCCGGCCAGGTATATCTTACCCGGAATGGTAACAGCAACACCGTTGGCATCACTGTGGCCGGGGCCGGTTGTAGCGCCCCACAGGGCATGCCCCAGGGAGTCGTACTTGGCTATGAACAAGGCGCTTATGCCAGCGCCGTCATAACTGAGTGTGGAGCCGCCAAAATGAAGTGTAGGGCTAACGAAATTACCCGCCAGGACAACGTAAGATGAGTCGTCGATGGCGAGTGCATGCACAATGTCATCGGCCGATCCGCCATTGCTTTTGGCCCAGAGCACATTGCCTGCATAGTCGTACTTGGTAAGGAAAATATCATATCCTGCTGCGCCGGCATTGGTAAGCGTTGTACTGCCGAAAGCAAGTGTAGCACTCGAGTATCTGCCGGCTACATAGACGTTGCCGTATACGTCCGCTCCTGCAGCGGTAGGTACGTCATTACCGGTTCCCATAGCTGACTTCGCCCATTGCACGACTCCCATTGAGTCGTATTTTACAACAAAAATGTCATTCACACTGCTGCTGTTAGTAAGAACAGTGCTGGCGAAGGTGATATTTGTGCTGCCGAATGCTCCCGTTACAAAAATATTATTGCCTGGATCAGTGGTGACTGCATAACCAAAATCATAGCCCACACCACCGGCGCCAGTGGACCATACATAATTACCCACGCTGTCATATTTTATTACAAAAACCCTGTCAACAGTTGCTATCGGATTTCTTACCGTATCTGTGCCGAATGCCAGGTACGGGCTTTGAAAACTACCAGTTACAATTATATTGCCGGAGATATCAGTTTTGATCGAATTAATGTAGTCATCAAGAATACCACCCGCACGGCGCGCCCAAAGAAAATTGCCTAGCTGATCATATTTCGCAATGAACATATCTGCAGAGTCCACCGAACCAACATTTGAAAGGGTGTCGGTGCCGATGATCATAGAGCTGCCGTAAAAATAACCGCCAATATATACATTGCCCCATGGGTCGGTGGCCACTGAAGTAGCGTAGTCTTCGTCACTTCCTCCCGCACTTACTGCCCAAAGCACAGTACCTGAAGGGTCGTACTTAACCAGGAAAACATCATTGAAGCCGCTTGCCGTATTATTGAGCGGATAAAAGCCGAATGTTATCGAGGCACTTGAAAAATAGCCAACTGAATACACATTACCCGCTCCGTCGCTGGCCATTGCTGCAGCACGCTCATTACCCGATCCGCCGGTGCTTTTTGCCCATTGCCAGCCCTGCGCCATTACCCGGGGCATTGACGGCAAAGAAATAATCAGAAATGCTAATAATAGTTTCCTTAGGTACATAAGCCAATTTGAGACAAAACTAACTATTTTCTACTCACGTTCCCTAAATCAACAATCTACACGGCGCAAAAACTCTGCCAAAAAATATTTTCCATAAACTATTTCTTCTTTTATCTTGTAGTCGCCTGCTGTTTAGTAGTGTTGGTAGCGGTTATTCACATTCTTTTCCAGCAAACGGCAAGCAGTGTTTTCTTACAAATTAATAGGTATACAAGTTCTGTTTCTTGATTAAGTGAATAAAAGCGCTATATTTGTGTTACTAACTATAGCAGGTAATAATCATGGAACTGAAACTCGGCGCTATTGTCGCTTTACGTGAACGACCAA
>CAINOM010000283.1 GCA_903851455.1 uncultured Bacteroidota bacterium
AATGGTTCAGCAATACTTAGAGCATCATAGAGATGAAAGCAATCCGAACGCTGAAAATTTGATCCTGGAGTAGGAATTTATTCCGGCATACATGAACCTATGCACTTCCAGTGCATAGTAATTTAGTTCACCGTCTTGTGTATTGTAATTACATTTGACATTATAAAACGAACAGCGCATGCAAAATGATCATTCGAAAAATCCCATGATTCAGCTTTCTATCGAATTTTCAATGATGGTCATTAAGTACGCTGAACAGCTGGAAGGCAACAACAAGCATATCATCGCCGAGCAGGTGCTCAGGAACGGAACTTCCATTGGTGCCTATATCATGGAAGCCCAGAGTGCCGAAAGCACCCCGGAATATTACGACAGGATGAGGGTTGCAGACAGGAAAGCGCATAACACCTGGTATTGGATCTATTTATGCGATCAGATGGCCGGGTACGAGGTGGATACTAAATTGACAAAAAAGCTGGAGCAGATAATGCAATCGCTACATAGCATCATTGTATCCGCCGGCAATGCGCAGTAACATGGGTTACTTAGTGGTCGCATCGCCAACCATTTTCCCAAACTCTTCATCGTTAGACTCCCACAGCTCTATTTTGTTCCCTTCGGGATCTAAGATGTGAGCGAATTTTCCGTATTCGTATACCTGCATTTCGCCTATTTGCGCAATACCCTCTTTTTTTAGTTCGCCCAGCAGCCATTCCAGGTTTTCCACCCGCAGATTTATCATGAACTCCTTGCCGGATGGCTCAAAGTATTTGGTATCAGCAGGAAAAGTGCTCCAGACACTAAATCCCTTTTTATCTGGTGCATCTGCATGGCGCCATTCAAAAGTAGTGCCATACTGGTCCGTATTCAGGCCCAGGTGGGTATTGTACCAATTCCGGATGGCAGCGGGGTCGTTGCACTTAAAGAAAATACCTCCGAGGCTTGTAACTCTTTTGGGCATAAAAACGGATTTGAAGAAAGTCACTGAATATCCTAAAAATATAAAGTTCCGGCGAAACCGGAACTTTATCAAGTAATATAATCAGTAACGTACTAGTAGATCGTAAGGTCGAATTCACCTAGTTTGCTATGCAGCATAGTACGGTTAGCAGCGAGGTCTGCTTTCAGCGGTAATATGGTTTTATAAAGATCCCGCTGTGTTTTAAGAATTGTTGAATAAGTTGCTTTATCCCCCGGAGTTGTTGCCACATCAATGCTGTGCTTGCTGTAGCTGAGCACATTTATCATCATATGGTGCAGTGTATCCCAGGTTGCATTGGCAGATGCCATGTTACCGGCAGCAATATAAGAATCCAGCAGGTTTACCTGCGTTGTGAATGCGGGGGCAGTAACATGCGTTACCTGAGCCGAACTGCGCTGAACGGATGTGATCGTGCAAACTGCGGTAAGCAGGAAACAAGCTAATAGAATACGTTTCATGATCCCTTATATTGAGGGGGTTAAAAGTTATTTACCTCGCCCCGACTAGTAGATCGTTGCGTCAAACTCAACAAGCTTGCCATGGATAACCACACGGTTTGTTGCAAGGTCCGTTTTGAGCTTCCATATAGCGCGGTAAAGCGATACCTGGTTAGCAAGGATAGTCTTATGTGTAGCGGCATCTGCAGGGGTAGCAGCATCGTGTATGCTGGTCTTGCTCACAGCCAGAACATTTTTCATCATTGCATTCAGCTCGTCAAATGTGGACTGCGCCATGGTCATGTTACCGGCACCAATATAGGAGTCCATTTGGTTGACTTTTGTGCTAAATGAGGCAGCCGTTACGGCTTGTGCCGAAGCATGCTGAACTGAAGTTACGGTCAAAGAAGCAGTCAGTAAAAAACAGGCGAATAGAATGCGTTTCATTATTTTAAATTTTACTAAAGTTATAAAAAAATTCGTTATTCACTATCTAAGACAGTAGCACCCCCCCCATATAGTTGGGTTTTATACCTTAAAGATGGAGAAAAAATTATTTCCCCCATCCCTAATTGACTCCATTTTTTATCTACAGCCGCTATTGTCTCGTCATTTCCGACAATTATGTTGGGCCATGGACGATCAAAGTTATCTAACTTTTTTGTTTTACGTGTGCCATCCAGGCCTAAAATGTTGCTTCCACCGAAGAAATTATCCCGTTTCGGGTCCAGGTTATTGCAAAAACGCCATAATACATCTGCTATATCATTGATTTTTACCGTATGCTCAACATATAGTATTATTTTGATCCCATCAAGCCCGGGTTGCTGGCATAATTGCTGGTGCAACTCAGATACATGGTGCGGGCGCTCTTTTTTTACCGAAACAAACAAAACGGGTATTTCCCACTCTTTCGCCAGCTTTTCATTTATCCCTATCACTTCGGGGTAAACAGCCATCATATTTTTCACGGAAAAATCCGGCTGCAGCTTAAAGGGAACGAACGGGGTTGATATTTCCTCTTCGGTTTTCTTAGTACCGTCTATGCACATTTTGCCGCCAAAACCCAGTTTAGAGCAGCTATGGTCCAATACGTCCATAGGTCCCTGGCTGAAGTAGATATCCGTAACCGGGTTAACATTATCGATAACATACTTTGTAAGTGCTTTGTAGTCGTCTATCTTAATACCGCTGGCGGCTACGCTATCTGTAAGCACCAGGATCTTGTTGAACATCATCTGCCCTGCACCCCACATGGCATTCATTACCTTGGGTCCCTGCCCCGCATATTCTTTATTGATGGCCGTGATCACCAGGTTATGAAAAACGCCCTCCACCGGCATATTCATGTCCGTGATCTCCGGCACCATCGTCATTTTAATGGGTGCAAGGAATATTCGTTCAGTAGCCTTGCCCAGCCACGCATCTTCTTGTGGTGGTATCCCCACTATCGTTGCCGGGTACACCGCATCTTTGCGATGGGTGATCGCCGTGACATGAAACCTTGGATAAAAATCCGGCAGCGAATAATAACCGGTATGGTCACCAAACGGCCCTTCCCATATCAGGTCCTCATCGGGTTCCACATAGCCTTCAATGATAAAATCTGCATCCGCAGGGACCTCTAGCTCTGGCTGTGTAATACAGCGCACCAGTTCCACTTTCTTTTTACGCAGGAAACCGGCCAGCATATATTCGTCTACATTCTCCGGCAACGGCGCTGTTGCAGAATAGGTATAGACGGGGTCGCCACCAAGGGCCACCGCTACGGGCATACGCTTACCCAGCTTCTTGTATTCATTAAAATGGCGTGCAGATACTTTGTGCTTGTGCCAGTGCATGCCGGTCATGGTGGAATCAAATACCTGCATGCGGTACATACCTATATTCCGTATGCCGTTATTCGGGTCCTTGGTATGAATGGCCGGGAGGGTGATAAACCTGCCCCCATCTTCGGGCCAGCATTTAAGGATGGGCAATTTATCAAGGTCCGGTTTTTCCATCACCACTTCCTGGCATGCTCCCCGTCCGCTGATCACCTTGGGCATCCACGATGCAAATTTGCTGAGTTGCGGCAGCATTGCCAGCTTTTCAAGGATACCGTTTTTAGGTGCAGATAGCTTTTTGAAAAGATCTTCGATATCGCGGGTCACATCATCAAGGGTATTAACGCCAAGGGCGATACACATGCGCCGCTCACTGCCCATTGAGTTGATCAGCAGCGGGAAATCGGTGCCGGTATTTTCAAAAAGAAGCGCCTTATTTCTGTCGGGCGTTTTTGACACCCTGTCTGTTATCTCTGCTATCTCTAAAACAGGGTCTACAAAGGTTTTTATTCTTACCAGTTCACCCGCTTGCTCTAATGCCTCAATAAATGCACGTAACGATTTGTATGCCATGTGACAAAGGTAAGTAACGATAAATAGTAATCGGGAAACACCCTATAATGAAAACTAATCGCTATCGCGGCCGATCACCAATGATGGCTTCATCTTACCGGCAATCCTCTTTCCCAGCCGCATAAAAGGCAGCTCAACACAATAATGCAATATTGTGGAAACAGCAACGATGCAAAGTGTGCATAGTCCCGCGATCAGGAAAAAACTAGCTACAGGGTGCGGCCCCGAAAGATATTTCTCGGTATAGAGGTACACCGTATTTATCACCACCACATGCACAAGGTATACGCCATAGGATATCTTGCCCATGTACACCAGCACTTTATTTTCCAGGAACCGCTGTGCCCTCTTGCTATGGAGAATAGCAACCAGGAATACAAAACAGGCAAGGCCGGTATATGTAAAGAAATCAATACCGAGGTAGCCTGCCAGGTATTTATAGGACGGTCCCAGTGGCGAGATACCGTCTATTTGCCTGATCGAAAAAAGAACCATTGCCCCTATCAATATGGGGTACCTGTATTTAAACCACTTCGTTTCCCTGAACGAAGGGCCTGCAATAGCGTCATAATTGCAACTGGCCACAACACCAAACAAAAACAGGTAACTGAACATCAGATTATTGCCGATGATCAGCGTCATTACTATGAAGTATGGGATCAGCCGTTTATTCTTTAGCGCCAGCGCTATGTAAAAGGGCATGAGGAAAGAACCAACCATTTCAAGCGTCAATGTCCAACCCGGATAGTAGAACTTATTATGAAAGTGAAGTAAGAATGCTTCCTCCCAAAACTCGTACTTGTTGAAGATAAACAGGTCTCTCAGCGTCTGAACGCTCATCTCATTGCGATAAGTGTATAAAGCGCTCCACAAAACAATCAGAAAGTAAGCAGGGAATAATCGGAATACCCTGGCAACATAGAATTTTTTTACATCAAGTGGCTTACCGAGAACAATGTATTTATACGACAGCACAAAGCCACTCAGCACAAAAAAGAAAGAAACAGCATCATTGCCATTGAATACCAGGAAGAAATAACGAACATTCATTTTCTCCTGGTAGGTACGGGCTATGAGGTGGCTGCCAAAAACCATCAGTGCCGCAATACCGCGTGCGGAGTCCAGGTATTTAAAGTGCTTCTCAGAATTATTGGCCGGGGTCTCGGGCATCGCTAATAAAAGTATACAATTTCCAAAAGATAGCAAATCCTGCGTGTTTTGAATTTTAGCAAACCTTTTGCATTGCAGGGCATGCGTTTTCTAATACTCATAGCAGCTGCGGCCTGTTGCCGCAAGCAAAAGCGAGGAAACAGAAAATTTAACCTTCAAAATTTTACGATCATGAAAACGACAAAATATCTCATCGCCGCCGCCTTTCTCGCAACCGGATTGTTTGCGGGTTGTAAAAAAGGCGACTCCAGCTACGGAGTTGCGGCTAACGACAAAGTAATGGGGCCAACCGCCAATATCACCTTCCAGGTGCAAACAGTACCACAGCGTCCCGGCTACATGCTGCAATGGAACTCAGGTTCGCTTATCACAAGCAAGATCATTTTTAACGGCACAATTCTCAATGGTAATGTGGGAGAGCTGATGACCTTTGATGCTCCGGCACTAAAAACCATAGATCTCACAAAATCATCACTTACCACATTAGGTTCAGTGAACGTAGCGTACGAAAAATACCTGCGGGCATCTTTCGCCGCCGATATCGACCCGATCAACTCTGTGACTTCACTGGTGCTGCAGGGCTATTTTTACCCTGTTCCCCCACCATCAGGTGTTGCTCCTTTCAGCCCTATTCCTATAGAAATAGCCATCAGTACCCATGCAGTTCTTAATAGCGTGATGCTTTCTAACCTGCTCATAAACAAGAGCAACTATGTAGCCACTTTGTCCCTGGATGTTAACCAGCTCACCAGCGGCATAAGCCCGTTCATGCTTACCACTGCCACAATAACCAACGGTACTATACTGATCGACAATGAATCTAACCCCGAATTGTTTGGAATAGTGGTTAAAAATCTGGAGAATTATATGATCAACGTTCAGTTATCAGCCCAGTTAATGAATACGGTGTCTAACCCCGTACAATAGTAATGATCCGTTCAAAACGAAAGAACGCAGGGTAGAAGCCCTGTGTTTTTTCGTTTTTATATTTTCTAAGCCCTGTGATGATCTGCCCTCCAGCCTTTGATCGCCTTCTTTATATCGGCCGGCTTCATGTTCTCGTCTATGGCACGCTTTATCAGCTCCAGGTATTCCTCATCATCAGCAAATCTCAGGGCAATGATCTGTCCGCGGGTCAGGCGGGGATCCAGTGGTTTTCCGGTCATCACAAAATGCCGGAAATTTTCTTCCCCTGCAATAGCCCTGTCCTGCACCTTTACTGCAAATGCCCTGCTGTACCAAAATAGCATGATCAATATTATAGACATCAGCAGCGGCATGAGGCCGGTATACATGCAATAACAAGCCTCCGGACCCGGACAGGCCCGCATTACCCGTACCACGTTCATGATAGCGAGTACTAGTGTGGCTATGCATAATGTGCCGGTAAATAAGTGAAAACCAGGCACATACCTGCTGTGGTTCGCATAATTCTGCTGTTTCATATTTGTTTTTTGTGAAGGTACAAAGTTAACCTGCTTAACCATGGAAACGGAATAATCCCAATTCCCGAGTACCAATTCCTTATTCCAGAACTACCTGCTTACCTTTGCAATCCTTATGAGTAAAAAAGTACGTGTAAGATTTGCCCCGAGTCCCACCGGCGGACTACACCTGGGTGGTGTGCGCACCGTGTTATATAACTATCTCTATGC
>CAINOM010000284.1 GCA_903851455.1 uncultured Bacteroidota bacterium
CATCGCCAATCGTCCTCCCAAGTCTTGTCGCTTTCCTCGTGCCTCTCAAGGCTTGCCGGGAATAGCTTCGACAATTTCAAAATCGACCTTCGTGTCGCCGAATTGCACCGTGAATGTGTCGCCCAAAGTGGTGGCCCTGCCTTTAAAATTTTTGGCCCACCATGCGTTTACATTGGCAATGCTCGCAAACGCCTCCTGGGGCGTAATAGCAGCAGTAATACTGCTGTGATAATTTTTCTGTTCCATAATTTAGTGTTTTGTTTTTTTATTCAAGAGATTTTCAAGGCTTCTGAGTTTACTACCCCAGAATTTATCAAAGTAATTCATCCATTCCTGCAGCTCTTTAAAGCCGTCCTGTTTCAGTGTGCAGTGACGCTCCCTGCCAATATCCTCTATGGATATGAAGCCTGCTGCGTGTAGTATTTTAATGTGCTTTGAAACAGCAGGCCTGCTCATGTCAAAATTTTCGGCAAGGCTGTTTATCGTTAAGCTGTTCTGCGACAACAACTGCAGCATATGCCTTCTGCTCGGGTCCGCGATTACCTGGAACGTATCAATCATTGGTTGTCCTGTTTTGCTTCATTTATAAGTACTGGTATCTTCTGCATATTTCTCAGCCATCCGTCGTTCATAACCGTATACATCATCAGGTTCTCCGCGCCATCGAAGCCGGTATGGACAAGCTCAAGTTCTGTACCGCCGTCTTTTGCAAGCAGTGTCCACACCACAATGGAATCAAGTGTCACTTTGCCATTGTTGCCGCCTTTCCAGGAGTACGATAGCTTTTTAAAAGGTATTACTTCCAGCACCTTGCAATTGATGATCCCATCGAAATTGAACTGTGGCAATGGATTGGTCCGGAACTGGAACTCATGCCCCACTAGGGGTTTGATGTCGCTCTTCATGAGCCATAGTTCTATCAATTCGGGGCGTGTCAAATATTCCCACACTTCGGCGGGAACCTGGTTGAAGAACAACCTGTGATTAATGCTTCTTTCCATAATTAAGTAACTTTTAGGTTACCCAAATGTATATGTAACTTTTGAGTTACGCAAATTATTTTCGAAATATTTTTCATGCATGCCCATATCAAACCAGAACAACATGCTGTAAATACATGGCATTCAGTCGAATAAGTGCCGATCCTTGATTTACCTTCCGGGCAAAAATTTAATACAGCCAGAAATGAAGATATTTGCAGCGCATCTGCAATGACCAAAGAGTTTCAAGCCTACATAAAAAAAGTATCGGCCAGGATACCTGATGAAGATATCCCGTCGCTGTTTAAATGGGCGCAAAGTCGGGATCTGAAAAAAGGAGAAGTACTGCTCAGAGAAGGCGAAGTATGCCGTGAATTCTACCTGGTCGAAAAGGGATACCTGCGCACATGGTACAATAAAGACGGCGATCCTATAAATCTGAATTTTACGTTCGAAGGAGATTTTACGACCAACCTGAAAAGCCTGAACGGCAGGCTGCCGTCTGACCTGACCATAGAAGCAGGAGAAGACTCAAGGATGTGGGTATTCAACCTGGATCTGCGGCGGGAAAAGTATGAATCAAACCCGGAGATCGTTTTGTTTTACAGGAGGCTTGCTGTTCACGTACTGCTGGCTTCAGAAGAGCACAGCAATCTATTCAAGCTGTATACACCTGCGGAACGTTACCGCTACATAGAACAAAACAATCCGCGGCTGTTGCAGCGCATATCTCTTTCGCAGATCGCATCTTATCTCGGTGTTACCCGCGAGACGCTAAGCCGCATCCGCGGGAAAAGACAGTGATCAAAGATTGTGACTTTTGTCTCAGGTTGGTACCGGAAGTTTGTGCGAACTTCGCGGTATTAATCACCTATTCAAATACCGCTTATGAAATGGTATCATTATGTAGCCTGCTTTTTCGCCGGGCTTTTTATCGCAAATACTGTACCTCATCTTATTCACGGTGTCTCGGGAGATGTGTTCCCAACACCATTTTCCACCCCTCCCGGCAAAGGGCCCTCATCGCCAGTGGTCAATACTTTCTGGGGGCTTTTCAACCTGGCCGTTGGCTATTTGCTGATGCGTGCAGGTAAGGTTTCTAACCAGAGAATAATGTCCATCATCGTCTTTTTCCTCGGCATTGTAGCAATGAGCTGGATGCTGAGTATTGCATTTGTAGAAAAGCAAATGCAGTTTTAAAAAGCGGAGGCAGCTGTCTTTCCCTATTATGAGTATTACTACATTTCGCGCGTTCAATAACAAAAACTATACGCTGTTCTTTACCGGCCAGTCCATTTCGCAGATCGGCACATGGATGCAGCGCACCGGGGTGAGCTGGATGGTGTATACGATCACGCACTCCGCATTTATGCTGGGGCTCAGCGTATTTGCATTGCAGTTCCCCTCCTTCCTGTTCTCACTCATAGGTGGTATTACTGCAGACAGGTACAACCGTTACAAACTACTCCTGGCAACGCAGGTCGCCTCTATGATACAAGCCATACTGCTTGCGGCACTGGTGCTGAGCGGTCACTACGAGGTATGGGAGATCATGGCATTGAGTGCCGTTCTGGGCATCATCAACGCATTTGATGTGCCTGCCCGCCAGCCACTGGTGCACGAAATGATAACAGATAAAGCCGACCTGCCGAATGCCCTTGCGCTAAACTCATCGATGGTGAACCTGGCCCGGCTGGTAGGACCGGCATTATCGGGTCTTGTGCTGGTGAAGTTTGGCGCAGGGATTTGCTTCAGCATAAATGCCATTAGTTTCCTTGCTGTGATCGTCTCGCTGCTGATGATGAAGCTACCTCCGCACACCGAGGTTACCGTGCAAAAGAAGGCCGTTGCTGAACTGGCAGAAGGTTTTGAATACCTGAAAAAAACGCCCGCGATAGCCGTGGTGATGATGATGCTTGCACTTACCGCATTGCTGGTGTTGCCATACAATACACTATTGCCTATATACGCAAAGGTGATCTTTAAAGGCGATGCGGCAACCTATGGCTACATCAACAGCTTTATAGGGCTGGGTGCTATTTGCGGCTCCATATTTCTTGCATCACTGAAGCCCGGGGCAGATCTTAAATTCGTACTGCTTATCAACACCCTGATATTTGGCGCGAGCCTGGTAGTATTTTCGCACCTCAGCTATTTCCCGCTGGCTATGCTGGTCGCGATACTATCCGGGTTTGGGATGATGTCGCAGACCACGATCATCATGACCATCATACAGGTGCACTCAGATGCGCGGATGCGTGGCCGGGTAATGAGCTATGTTGCTATGGCCTACTTTGGTATGCTGCCATTAGGTGCCCTGCTCATTGGCGCAGTATCCAGGTGGATAGGCGCGCCAAACGCCATCCTGTGCCAGGGAATAGTAGCGCTCGCCATAGCCGCGACCTTTTCAAAATACCTGAGAAAAGACAAACTTGATAAAAAAGACATGACACAAATAGGAGATGAGGAAGAGGTGGTCATGGAAAAAATTTAAACCAATATTTACTCATAAAACAGAACGATGAAACCACAGACACAAAACACAGCACTACTGGTAATGGATGTGCAAATGGGCATAACCGGCCGCATACCGAATGCCGAAATTTTACTTGGCAATACGGCTGAAGCCATTGCAAGCGCCCGTACGCAGAACATACCCGTGATCTATGTAGTGGTGGGCTTCAGGCCGGGCGCGCCCGAAGTAAGCCTCAACAACAAGAGCTTCGGCGAGGGCAAAGAGCGGTTCGCCGGCGCGGATATGAATGCCTTTATGAAAGTCCATCCGGATGTAGCGCCACAAGACGGCGAAGTGACCGTTGTAAAACGTCGCATCAGCGCATTCACGGGCAGCGATCTCGAGGTTATCCTGCGTGCTTATGGCGCTCAGCACCTGGTGCTTACAGGCATCTCTACCAGCGGCGTAGTACTGTCCACCTTGCGGGAGGCAGCCGATAAAGATTATCGCCTGACAGTAATACCTGATTGCTGCGCAGATGGCGACGAAGAAGTGCATCGTGTACTGATCACCAAAGTGTTCCCAAGGCAAGCCGATGTGGTAACGTTGGAAGACTGGACGAGCATGTAAGTGGAATAAAATCACCCTGGTCAACTGCGGTTCGTATCCGAATAATAAGTAACTTGAAACTAATCATTCCTTTTTATCCGGTTATGGCAAAGAGAACAATCGTATTTATACACGGCCTGTGGATACACTCCAGCTCGTGGCAACCTTGGATGGACCTGTTCAACCGGCACGGTTACGAAACACTGAGCCCGGCCTGGCCGGGCGATGCGGAAACCGTTGCTGGCTGCAGGGCTGCGCCGGGGCCAATTGCCAACCGGGGCGTTACCGAGATAGCTGATAGCTATGCGAAAGTCATAGCATCGCTCAAGGAGCCGCCGATCGTCATTGGTCATTCATTCGGCGGACTTATCGCCCAAGTCATACTTGGGCGAGGCATTGCGGCAGCGGGCGTAGCCATTGATCCGGCCCCGATAAAGGGAGTGTGGCAGTTACCACTTTCGGCGTTGCGGGCTTCACTGCCTGTGCTCGGAAATCCTTTCAACCTGAAAAAAGCAAAGTCGCTTACTTACAGCCAGTTCCGGTATGGCTTTGCTAATGCGGTACCGGAACAGGAAGCGAAGGAACTATATGACCGATGGACCATACCTGCACCCTGCAGACCGCTCTTCCAGGCAGCGACGGCCAGCTTCTTCGGGTCTGAGACAAAAGTGGATACCGGCAATACTACGCGCGGACCATTGCTGATAACCGGCGGAGAGAACGACAACATAGCACCACCAATACTCGGCAAAGCGTCTTTAAAAAAATACAACCCATCCGTGAAAACCGACTTCAAACTGTTTGAAGGCCGCGGGCACTCACTCATAGTGGACCACGGCTGGGAAGAAGTAGCGACCTTCGCGCTTAGCTGGCTGAACGACAATGGGCTCTAAGTGGCACGATGGTATTGGTGTCACTCACCAATATCATCGGGCCGAGGCGCCGGCCATTGCCTGATCAGAAGGCAGGCACATGACGGACATAGATGATAATACCGGCCACGATAACCACTGTAACGATCAGCAACAGCGCCATAAAAAAATTACCGACTCCTGGTTCTTCGCTATCCATACATAGTGAGTCTTTAAAATAAGACTACACAAAAGTAAATACGTTTAATGAAGAAACTTATGATAGCAGTCAGGAGCAAAAATAATACCGGTCAAGGTAAGTTTTAATTACCGCGGCTGACAGCGATCTTTTTTACTGTTTCGCAATGCCTTAGCGTATGATAGTGCGTAAAGTAGAGAAACTCCCTGCAGGTGAGCATACCAATAACCGGGTGCGGTACCTGGTAAACATCGAGCTCCTTTTCTGTGAACAAAGATACCCGTACGAGGAACTTGCGGTTGATCGCTTTAAGATCGTCGAGCAGCTGCTGTTTCGAGCTGGTAAGATTTTCCGGGGCGGTGATAAATGTATTGACACCTACGCTGCCGACCTTCTCCAGGTATAGTGCCACCAGCGCGTCGTCGCTGCGCGAAGCACCATTGCTTTTGCCCCAGTTGGCCAGCATCACCTCCGGCTTGCCGAACAGGCCAACCAGCGGCTTGACCGCAAGGAACAGATGATCCGCATTTTCCGCCACAGACCATTTATCCGGAACTGGTCTGTGAAAGAATTTGGATTCGGGTACGAGGTCTGCAGCCGTCTCGAATTCTGTAAATGCTCTGTGCAGCTTTTCGATGATCTTCTTTTGTGTCATAAACTTATTTTATCCCACAAAGTTGGACATCAGCAAGCTGCTAAAAATTGACCTGGGTTACAATCGCATTAGACTTTGCCAATCTCTTGCGCAGCCGGCTCAGGCTTTCGCGCTCTATGCCCAGGTAAGATGCGATGTGATACAACGGCACCTGCTCAAACACACGCGGATATGTCTTTACCAGGTTCAGGTATCGTTCTTCCGCATCAAGGAACAGCAAGCTCTCGATGCGTTTCTCGGCGATGATGTAGCTCTTCTCAGCTATGAGCCTGCCGAATTTGCCCCAAAGCGGAGACTGCTCGTATGCATGCTGCAATGTCTCGTATGCCACCGTGATCAGCTCACAATCTTCGAGCGCCTGTATGAAGTACCGGCCGGGCTTCTGTTGCAGCAGGCTTTGAAAAGAGGTGACAAAATCGTTCTCGAAAAAGAACATGGTGTTTATCTCCTTGCCCCCTGGCGATAAATAATACATGCGCAGCACACCTTTATTTACAAATGCCAGCTCGCGGCATGTTTCGCCCTCGCGGATAAAATATTCCTTTGCCTTCATTTCCCGGAACTTCTTTTCAGAAGCAAAAAAGGCGTCGCACTCCTCCTCCGGTATCGGGAGTATCTTTAAGACTCTTGATCTGAATTTGGAATACATATTTTCAATATAAAGATCACCATTTTTTCTCTTTCTCATTATTTTTTATAATGCAGATGGCTGGCTGGGCACGGTTGTTGTTAGCATCAGGTATTACTAACGCAGTTTTCCCTATTTTTGATCAATGAAAACAACTCAGTTATCCATAAGGAACGTGATCGTGTTATTGTCGGTGGTTGTCGCAGGCATTGCTTTCAGTGGCTGCAGCAAAAAGCATGGCTCATCTAACACAGCCGCTGTGAACCTGGTGAACGCATGTGCGGGTACCAGCACCGGTATCTATACCAAAGTAAACAGCAACTATACCGGGCCTGGAAACATGGCCTACTGCGCTACTTCCGGTTATCAATCCGTACCTGCCGGCTCGGCTGACAATGTCAATTTTTACCTGAGCGACGGTACACCGCTGTCCAGCGGCACCCCAACATTCAGTGCCAATGGCAACTACTCGATATTTGTGGGCGGCATCATCACCGGCCCTTCCTTTGTTGTCGTGTCTGACGACCTGGCTGCACCTTCCAGTGGTAAAGCGAAAGTGAGATTTGTAAACCTCAGCAGCGACAATTTCAACGAGAGTTTTTACGTTGGTGTTGGTACGGCGGCACTGGATTCTAACATTGGCTATACTGTGGCCACTCCATTTCACGAGATCACTGCTACTACCGGCATCCAGGTACTGATACAGGACCCGGCCAACATTACTTACTACCAGCAGATCGCCAGCCAGCCGCTTGCTGCGGGCAAGATCTATACGATCATGCTTACCGGAACTTCGGCAGCAACTACAGGCGCTTCCGTTCTTAAACTTACTGTGATCAACAACAACTAATCTGCATCGTATGCGCAACATCCGTGCAAAGGTTTTACTCACTACCGCGCTTCTATCCGCCTTGTTTGCAGGGTGTCATAAGAGCGCGGCCCCTTTGAACAGCGCTAATGTGATGTTTGTGAACGGCTGCGTCTCTGCCTCAACAATAAGTGTCAAAGCTAATAGTACCGGTATCGATGGCGCATCTGGTATTGGCTTCCTGATGAACTCCGGATACAAGTATGTGACGGCTGGCTATGATGTAAACCTGACATTTTTTGCGGGCGGTGCCAGCACTGCTTTTGCTAACCGCACCGAAAACCTTACAGCTCCATATCATTACTCTGCCTTTATCGGCGGCACCGTAAGCAACCCGGTTTATGCATTTACAACAGATGATCTAACGGCGCCATCAAAGGGTGATGCAAAGCTTCGTTTCGTCAACCTTTCGCCGGATAATGTGAACGAGACCGTAACAGCCAATGACAGTATCCTCGTACAAGGGGTTGGCCTCGGTAATATTTCTCCGTTCCAACTACTGCGGGCCGGGAAATATGCCCTCGGCGTTTTTGACCCTACCGACGTATCTATCTCTGTAACAACAGACTCCCTGGACATAAAAGCCGGAAAGATATATACAGTGGTGCTTACCGGTTCACAGGCTTATACCGGTGCGTCGGGTTTGCTGCTCACTTTTGTGGATAATAATTAATGCCTCTGTGATCTGCCGTGCGCGGGGTGAGAGAATGGTATCAATATCATCATCATCATCATCGGCCTCAAAGGTAGCCGCTCCCACAACAACACTATTAGAAGCATTGATCATAATGCTGGCGGCATCAACGGTGCGGGCCACATTCGTGAAGATAACCGCGCTCTCGCCCTTGGGCAATGATAACGGTGCGCTGCTGATAAGCCGCGCAGCCGGCAGGAACATAGTGACATCGCTGATGGCGAGCTTCTGGCGGGCTGTGCTGAAACCGACTTTACAAGGCATAGCACTGACAGCATGGGTACGCAATTCATAAAAATGCGTTTGTACCGCCTGTTATTTATTCGGCTAGACCTGAGCCTGAAAATACATGCCCCCTATCGCATCGGGCGAAATCACCAAGGCATTTTTATACCACCAAAAATTTATACAACCACTTTTGTTTGCAGCAGAACTACTACAGCTAATCAGGGTTTCGCAGCATAGTTTTTAACGAAGCTAGAATAGATATTTCGTCTTGGAGCGTATTACTTTTATGTAGACCTATGTGCCGTAAAAGACCATTTTTCTCTCTGCGTAAGCTCTGAGCCCTTTGCGAATTTTCTTAGCGAACTTTGCGGTTAAATTACAATATTAAATATTATTTTAATTTATTGTGAGCAACAAAAGGGCAGGAAATGAGCAAAAGTGAGCAAGAAATGAGCAATGATTTTGGCCGTAGATCATTGGTTATCAATAAAAAGGTGTGCAATTGCATTTTTTTCGTCAGAAATGAGCAATACTAACCACGCCCTTAGTTTTTGTTCTGCTGGTCAATCGGGCCGCACGTACTGCGGGGCCTAATAGAATTCCCCTGCAACCACATAGTAGAGCCTATTTTTTTGCGCGGAGCGATTCAAAAAAGTCGCCCTTTCTTTGGTACTTTCTGGCGCCTATCCCGATGCATATCGGGAGCGAAGCAAAAGAAAGTACGCCCGCGACGATCAGGTAATAAGTGAGTAGGGCATGATGTGACCAAAATGAAATGCCGGAATGCCCCTCGAAGCCTGCACTGAGCTTGCCGAAGTGGGTAACAATGGGAAATGAAAACTTTTCATAATAATGTCGCTGAAAGCAGCCACAGTGAGTGATTACAGAGAATTGGCGACCGAACGGAATGCCCCATATCAGCTCTTTTTTTATTCATAGCGCATGGGGCATGGTCACTCCGGTCCAGGGCAGACAGAGTAAATAATCAGCGGGTTATTCGTTTATCCGGGTTTTCCCCTATATTTGTCACAACTTAAATACCCTGTGCCCTTCTGCGGCACGCTTTTTAAGTTGCATTTCGGGTAATCATTTCCTTAGCATTTTTGAACTTTTTACATTTTGATGGAATATAACACTACACGGAGCAAACTGCTCATGCCTGAATATGGGCGTAACGTGCAAAAGATGATAGAGTACCTCGTGACCGTTGACGACCGCGAAAAGCGCCTGCGACAGGCCGAGGTGATCATAGAACTGATGGGAACGCTGAATCCCCATCTGAAAACTATTGAGGACTACAAACACAAGCTCTGGGACCACCTGTACCAGATGACCGATTTTAACCTCGATGTGGACTCGCCCTATCCGTGCCCGTCGCCGGAAGCGGTGTTTAAGAAACCGGAGGTGCTGCCTTATCCGCAGGAGAGCTTCCCGCACCGCCACCTGGGCAAGAACATACAGGCGCTGCTGCCACGGGCTGAAAATGAGACCAATGAAGAGACCAAGCATGGCCTGACGCAGGCTATAGGCTACTACATGAAACTGGCCTACGCCAACTGGCATAAGGAGCCTGTGCATGATGACATGATAAAGAATGAGCTGGCGGAGATAACCGGCGGCAAGCTGAAATATGAAACCGGCGGGTACAGGGTGCCTTATGAGAACAACCGCAACTTCAAGCAGCGCAACAACAACAATAATAACAACCGCAATTTTAAAGGAAATGGCGGCCAGGGTGGCCAGCGCAACTTCCGCGATAATAACGGTGGTGGCGGCAGCGGCTATGGCAACAACTTCAATAACAAGAACCGGAAGTTCAATAAGAATAAGAATAAGTAACTTTTTAAAGTAAAAATTCAAAAGGCAAAATTCAAAACCTGAATCTCTCATCCCGGAGTGAGTAAAAATGTTTTTTGAATTTTGCCTTTTGAATTTTGAATTTGAACAAAATGAACGCATTCGAGATACGGGGCGGAAAGCCATTAAGTGGTTCTATTACTCCGCAGGGAGCGAAGAACGAAGCGCTGCAGGTGCTTTGCGCGGCATTGCTGACAGATGAGCGTGTGACGCTTACCAACGTACCGGATATTGTAGATGTGAATACGCTGATAGAGCTGCTGGTGGACATGGGTGTGAAGGTGGAGCGGCCCGGCAAGAACACGATCATACTACAGGCGGATAATATAGACCCTGATTATTTTACCACGCATGCATTCAAGAAAAAATCGGGCAAGCTGCGTGGCACGGTGATGCTGGCGGGGCCGCTGCTGGCGCGTTTCCGGAAAGCATACATACCCCAGCCGGGAGGAGACAAAATAGGCAGGCGCAGGCTGGATACACACATACGCGGGTTTGAGAAAATGGGTGTTGACTTTGTCTATGACATAGACAACCAGATGTTCACCCTGGATACAGAGGCCTTGACAGGAGCTAAGATACTCATGCATGAGCCTTCTATCACCGGCACTGCAAACCTTATCATGGCTGCTACACTGGCGGAGGGTGTGACTTCTATCTACAACGCTGCATGCGAACCGTATATACAGCAGCTATGCCGCATGCTCATCAGCATGGGCGCCAATATTACCGGCATCAGCACTAATCTGCTGACGATAGAGGGCGTGAGCAAACTGCGCGGGTGCGAGCACAGGCTGCTGGCGGATATGATAGAAGTGGGCTCTTTCATTGGCCTCGCGGCTATGACGCAGAGTGAGCTTACGATAAAAAATGTGGATGCGGAACACCTCGGCATCATACCCGAAACATTTCAGAACCTGGGAATTGAATTATCGATAACCGGGGATGACATATATATACCGGCACAGGAACACTACCGGATACAGAAGTTCATAGACGGCTCCATACTTACCGTGTAC
>CAINOM010000285.1 GCA_903851455.1 uncultured Bacteroidota bacterium
ATTCCTGATGCTGTGCAAAAATGCTATGGCCGATGGCGGGCATCTTGCCTTCAACTATATTATCAATGATGAGCAGGAATGGGAAGCTACAAAGCAAACGTTTGCTTCTATATTCCCCGTGTATAAAGAGATTGCCATTGCGGTGAACCGCATATTAATTGTTTAAGCCAGCTACCGGTATCAATTACAATTCCAGCTTTGCACTCTGAATGCGGAGCACCTTGCGGTTCTTCTTTTGTACACGCATTTTCTCTGGAACAAGCTTAAGTATTTCGTCCATCAGGCTTTGCAGCACGCTCATGCGCACAAAGTGGCTGTTGGTAACGAGGCTTATCTCGCGTACCGGCTCGGGCGCCTCGAAGTAACGGATGCGCTCTATCTGGTCTTCTGTAAACTCAAGGGTTGCCAGCTCTGGCAGAATGGTCATGCCGCCATTCTTTTCTACCATCCTGCGGAGGGTTTCCACATTGCTGGACTCATAACGGTAAGGACGCTCTGCCTGCAGTTTTTGGATCTGGTCGCTGCACAGGTTAATGATCTGGTTGCGCATGCAATGGCCTTCATTCAGCAGCCAGATACGGTCCAGCGCAATATCGGACGGCTCTATCATCCGCTTTTTCAATGCCTTTTCGCCATCGGCAAAATAGCCAACGAAGGGTTCGTAGAACAGCGGATATTCCTTTATCTGATTCTCCTCCAGCGGCGTGCTTAGGAGGGCAGCGTCTATCTCGTTATTCTTGAGCGCGGAGATGATCTGGTTTGTTTCCATCTCCTTCACCTGCAGCTTCATGTTGGGGAAGCTTTTGGAATAGTTTTCAAGCAGGCCGGGCAGGATGTTTGGCGCTACTGTAGGGATGGCTGCAAATTTGAACACCCCGGTAAGTATCTTCTGCTGGCCCTGTATCAGTTCATGTATGCGTTCGCACTCTGCCAGTGCTACCTGTGCCTGGTCTACGATGATATTCCCCATATCGGTGATGGCTATGGGGTGTTTGTTGCGGTCAAATATTTTTACACCAAGCTCATCTTCCAGTTTCTGTATCTGCATGCTGAGTGTAGGCTGGGTAACGAAGCATTTTTCGGCTGCGGAAACGAAACTTTTATAGGTGGCGACGGCTACAACGTATTCTAACTGAGTAATAGTCATAAGGCAATAAATTATACTGCAAACATACGATTAAAAAATGATATAGTCAAAATCTATAGTTGCCTGTGTATTAATTTATCTGGGAAAACGTCGTTGGGGAAACACAAAAAAGAGGGACTGTTTAGCCCCTCTTGTGATGTATTGAAAAATAAATAAATTATCGTGTGATCGTAACCTTCTGGGTTATTGTCTTCCCGTTGGCTGAGATAGAGGCCGCATAAGTACCGGCGGGTAATTGATTTGTGACAACGGAAATTTTATTGTTTCCGGAAACAGTAAAGTCATTGTTGTAAACAACCCTACCTGTCATATCAGACAGCTTTACTGTTACCCCGGTATAGATAGACTGGCCAAACAGTATGTCAAACGATCCTTCGTTAGGGTTTGGAACGATATCGGCAGTTACAGTGGCCGCATTGAGCTCCTTGATACCTACGCCTGATGTTACGTGGACTGTGTCGGTATATGTGGCTGTGCAACCGCCATTGTCAACAGTAAGGCTAATTGTGTATGTGCCGGGTGTATTCCAATGCACAAGCACCGGGCCAGGGCTTGATGAAGTGGCCGGAGTGCCTCCGCTGAATGTCCACGAATAAGTAG
>CAINOM010000286.1 GCA_903851455.1 uncultured Bacteroidota bacterium
CCCGGCGGTAACATAGAGCTGAAGGGCTTTGCGACAGTAATGCCTTTCTTCAAAGGAACACTTGATAAGCTTGAACTGCAACCCGAAATATTCTATGCGGGTAAGTTCAAAAGTGCTACTGAGCCTTTTAGGGCAGAGAAGATCAGCGAGCCGAACCGCCTGCAGATAATGGCTTACCAGGCCGGCCTGTGGGGGCAATTCCTGGAGAGCGCAGCCAGATATATGCATACCGACAAAGCCGCGGTTAATGATCTCGCGGTGCGCGGCGCCATCCAGTTTCCGGAAGATGCGTTGAAGAACAATATGGTCGCCGGCCTGCTATATTGGGACCAGGTGGAGCAGCGCCTGCGTGCCAAGACCGGCCAGAAAGAAGGTGATGACATACGCTATGTATCCATGAGCGACTATGCTTTTTCGGAAAAGGGAGATGGCAAGATCAGCGATAGCCGCATCGCGGTGATATTTGCCGAAGGCGATATTGTAGACGGCGAGCAGACCAATGAAAGGGAGATAGCATCTAAAGAGATGTGCGAAGAGATACGCAAAGTAAGCAACGACAGCAAGATCAAGGCCGTCGTGCTGCGTGTGAACTCGCCCGGCGGAAGCGCATTGGCATCGGAAGTGATCCTGCGCGAGCTGGTGCTGCTGAAACAAAAGAAACACCTGATCATATCTATGGGCGACTATGCTGCATCTGGCGGGTACTATATCTCCAGCATGGCCGATAGCATCTTTGCTATGCCTAATACCATTACCGGCAGCATAGGTGTATTCAGTATGCTGTTTAGTATAGACAAGCTGATGAAGAACAAGCTGGGCGTGACCTTTGACGAGGTAAAGAACGCACCTTATGCCGATGTGCCGACTACATCCCGCCCGCTGACCGCGGAAGAAGCGAAGCGCATGCAAAGCTCTGTAGATACTATTTATGAGCGCTTTAAAAATCACGTGGTTGAGGGCAGGAAGCTGTCGCTGGCCAATGTGGATAGCATAGCACAGGGTCGCGTATGGACTGGCACTGATGCCCTGGGCATTGGTCTCGTAGACGGGCTCGGTGATCTGGACAGGGCCATTACCAGTGCTGCGGCTATGGCCAAACTTAGTAATTACAAGGTGGTTACTTATCCAGAGCCATACGACAAATTGAATGCGCTGCTCCGCAAGTTCGGCGCCAAAACAGATGCCAGCGCGGCCATGAAAGCAGCTATGAAGGAAGAGATGGGCGAAGGATATCAATGGTATGAGCAGGTGCAGACACTCCGCAAAGTGAATGGCCACGCCATGATGATGATGCCCTTCCAGGTGAGCGTGCAGTAATCTGGAATAGGGATGGGATTTGGAATAAGGATTGTTCCGGATATTCCCATGATATTTCTCGCAGACTTACGACTTACTACTTACGACTTACGACTCAACATTCACGACTCAACATTCACGACTTACGACTAAATAAATGACTATTTTAATAACAAATGATGACGGTATCACTTCGCCCGGCATACGGGCGCTGGTAGATGCTGTGCGCGACCTGGGACAGGTGATCGTTGTAGCGCCGGATAGCCCCCAATCTGGTATGGGACATGCTATAACCATAGGCGACCCGCTGAGGCTGGATAAGGTGGATATGTTTGAAGGCGTAGACTCATGGCAGTGCAGCGGCACACCGGCCGATTGTGTAAAACTGGCACGGGACAAGATACTTCATGCCAAGCCGGATCTGTGCCTGAGCGGCATCAACCATGGCGCCAATCACTCTATAAATGTCATCTACAGCGGTACTATGAGCGCAGCCATGGAAGCAGCTATTGAGGGCGTGCCATCCATCGGCTTCTCTTCGTTGGACTATCGGTTTGACGCTGATTTTACCGTAGCCAAAACTGTTGTTCATGATCTTGCCAGTCGCATGCTCGGTAAGCCACTGCCGCCGCACATCCTGCTCAATGTGAATATACCTGTCTGCACGCCGGAGACCTTTAAAGGGATGAAGATATGCCGGCAGGCCTACGCGCGCTGGGCCGAGGAGTTTGACCACCGCAAAGACCCGCGTGGCAAAGACTACTACTGGATGACCGGCAAGTTCATCAACATGGACACCGGTACCGGCACGGACGTAGAAGCACTGAAAGCAGGCTACGCATCTATCGTACCTATAAGAATAGACTTCACCGACACAACAACAAAAGAGTGGCTCGAGGCGGAATGGACTTTTTGATTTTTTTTGATTGGAATTGGGAATTTGTAATTGGGAATTTGGATGGTAATGTAAAGCAGTAGCTTCTGATAGATAATCCAGGAACAGAAAACAATCATAAATTCTAATTCCCCAAATACTAACTCCCGAAAAAAGAAACAATCCAAATTCCTAATTACAAATTCCAAATTCCAAAGAAAAGATGGTTTACAAAGTAATAGGCTTAATGTCGGGCAGCTCAATGGATGGGCTGGATATAGTGCATGTGTTGCTCAGTGAAGTGCGCGGCCAGTGGAGTTATGATATACTGCATGCCGACTGTGTCCCATACAATGAGCAATGGACCGAAGACCTGCGCGAGGCAACTAATAAGAATGTAAGCGACTTCCTGAAGCTGCATACCAGCTATGGGCGATACCTCGGCGAGCAGGTCAATGCCTTTATTGCAAAACATGATCTCGCCCATAATGTGCACTTTATAGCATCGCACGGCCATACCGTTTTTCACGAACCGGAGCACCGCACTACCGTCCAGGTAGGTGATGGTGCTGCCATCGCTGCCGTTACTGGCCTGCCGGTGATCAATGACCTCCGCGCCATGGATGTAGCGTTGGGCGGACAAGGCGCACCTATTGTGCCCATTGGCGATAAGCTGCTTTTCGGCGGCCACGACTACCTGCTGAACATCGGCGGCATTGCCAACATCACCATATCCGGCGGCGAGGCACCCATCGCTTTCGATGTCTGCCCGGCCAATCAGATCCTTAATGCACTTGCCGAGCGCGAAGATCAGCCGATGGATAAGGACGGTAATATGGCATCTGTTGGCGCACTGTTGCCGGGCATTCTTGAAGAGCTCAACGATGCTGACTACTACAAGCGGTTGCCGCCCAAGTCCCTGAGCAATGATGCAGCAATGGACCTGGTATTCCCAAAGCTGCTGGAAACCGAGCAGCACAACTACGACCTGCTGCATACCGCTACCATGCTTATTGTGCAGCAGATATCGGCCGCAGTCCAATTGTACCCTCATGGCAAGGAACAGGCTACGTTGCTCGCTACCGGCGGCGGCGCATTCAATACGTTCCTTATCACCGAGCTGCAAAAGGCCCTCACTCCTTTAAACATAGCCGTAGTAGTACCCGATGCTAATGTGGTCAAGTACAAAGAAGCCCTTGTAATGGCGCTCATAGGCACACTGCGCTGGCGCGAGGAGGTGAATGTACTGAGCTCTGTAACCGGCGCCGGCAGGAATAGTGTAGGCGGTGCATTGTGGATAGGAGCATAAGGGATAGGGTGATAAGTTGATACGTGATAAGTTAATAAGTGGCTCTGCTAATACTCAAACTGACGATTTTCTATTGCCCCGGCCTTCGGGCCGGGGTGCGTAGCGCAATGTTATAGGGCTTTAGCCGAAACAAGTACCCAGAGTATTTGACCAAATCAACTTGAACATTAGTGTGGCATACGGTCCATGTCCTCACGGGTGAATGTCCTCTTTGTAGGGTTGTTCATATTTTTAAGTGGTACCCGGTATTCGGTTGTGATCATACCTCCCAGAACTTTTAAGTTGCTCGGCTTTTTCATAACGAAATCGAATTTTGTTATAGAATCACTTACAACTACAATGCTTTTTCTTGTGAAACTATCGAACCCGATGTACCTTACCAGCACTTCATAGTTGCCAGGTTCAAGCGGTTTGATGCTATAATTGCCGTCATAATCAGTGATTTTTCCTCCCACCGCTATGCTGTCCCGAAACACCTGAACTACCGCACTCGGGAGCGGCTCTTTTTTGTCATCAAAAATTCTTCCTCTTAGTTCACCCGGCAGTTGCCCTGGCCTGGTATCATTTGTCTGTTTGCGTTGCGGTATTGCGCAATGTGCCGGGAGCCATGGCGGCCTATTCTGGGCATGTAAATGCGGGGTCTGAGATAAAGTGAGCGTGAGACCCAAAGCAATAGCGATTCGATAAAGCTTACTGTGCGGCTGATAGGGTATGCTCATCGGCCTGTCTAGCTGCATAGCAGTGAAGCGCCCGCAGACCGCGCCGGTATTCTTTGTGAAGTAGTTATACAAGGCTGCGTCGCTCCACGCCGTGAAGTCTATCACTGTCTTCTGGCAGTGGGCGCAGTGGCGGCCTTTTGCATCAGGCGTCATCTCGTCCCAATTTTGGGTACATGGGTGGGGGATGCTGAGTTGGATGTGTTTGGGTTTATTCATGTTGCGTGCTTATACTTATATAGACGTAGAAAGTGATGGATAGCTTGGGTACTAATTTCAAATTAGAACCTGCAGTCTGCCAGCAAGAAGTCTTCGATGAGAACAGCACTCGTCAGACTCAAACTCTGGCCTTTTCTTATTTTCCTCCGTTCTATTTTGTTAGCTTTGATGAAATGTTTTGTAAACTGGTTTGACAATGGTTTCAAATATTTCAACTGACCAAATTGAGG
>CAINOM010000287.1 GCA_903851455.1 uncultured Bacteroidota bacterium
GCCTAAGAGGTTGGTGACAGATATACTTCTTACAACATCTGCGGCAGATATGGTTAGTGATGTTGTCGCCGGGTTGGGGTAGATGGAGATCCCGGAGTTTTGTTTCACGGCAGGCACAAGCACATTCGCGGTATTGTATTTCGCCAGGAACATGTATAGGTTATTGGTGTCACGCAGCGAGGTGCTTCCGAAGTTCATTACCCAGCTTGAAAAACTGCCGGACATGTACAAACTTCCTCGCCCATCTGGGGTAATGCAGTACGGGTAGTCACCAAAGATGCCATGCGCATTTCCTAGCCAGTATACATTGCCCAGCGAATCGTACTTGGCCAGGAAAATGTCGTTGTTGGGAAGCGTATCTGTCCCGAATGCAAGATTGTCGCTTTCTGTGTTTCCCGCTACGTAGACAAAACCCGCCGCATCGCTGGTAATGCACATACCCTCAGTGTAGTCATTGCCGATCGCGGTTCTCACCCATTTTGTGTTACCTGCAGTATCATATCTCACGAGAAAATAACCATACGTATAGCCCGAATTAGCCGTATCCGGATTGGTGAGCGTAAATGTATCAAAGTTTGCAGTGTAGCCCCAGTAGTAGCCCGTTACATACACATTGCCAAATGCGTCCGCTGTAATAGATGCCGGACTGATGTTGTCATTCTTGCCGGGATCCTTTGCCCAGGTCACATTTCCGCCTGCATCATACTTTACCACAAACATATTCTGGTTGCTGCTGTCGTTCACAAGCGTATCATGCCCGAAGACGATGACCGGGGATCTGAAATAGCCCGTTACATAACTGTTGTTTTGGGCATCGGTGGTCACATATGCTGCCTCATCGTCCAGTTTTCCGCCCGCTCCCGCAGCCCAGGCTACATTGCCGCCAGCATCATACTTTACCGTGAATATGTTCGTGCCTGTACTGTCATTAGTAAGCGTAGTGCCCCCAAAAGTAATTGACGCACTATTGAAATGCCCCGTCATCACCGCATTCCCTGCCGCATCTGCACTAACGGCAACCGGAACGTCATCACTATTGCCACCTGCGCTTCTTGCCCATTGCACATTGCCGCTGCTGTCGTACTTTACCAGGAATACATCGTCATGTTCAGTTACGTTATTGTTCAACGTTATGCCATCGAATATTATGGTAGCGCTGTAAAAGTAACCCGCCATATAAATATTGCCGGTATTATCTGCTGACAGCGAAACCGCGCTGCCGTTGCCAAAAGCCGTTCTCCGCCATATAACATTGCCGCCGGGGTCGCACTTCAGTAAAAAGAGCACCTCGCATGACGCGCCTGAAAACGAGCATCCCGGATTTACAAACGTGGCCGTTCCATAAGTGAAGATAGCGCTGTTGAATACGCCGCAGACATAAACGTTGCCGGCACCATCAGTGGCTACCGACTGGCCATACTCGTCTATCTGGCCAACGCCGGCTTTAGCCCATTCCCAGCCTTGCGCACGGGCGCCGCGGAACGCAAATAAACAGCAGCAAAAAATTACAAATAATCGGGTGTGTCCGTAAGGTCGTTTCATAGGTATCTTAAAGATAACTATTTTTATTCCTTCACAAACTTTCGTACCTCCGAACCATTTATCTTCAAGAAGTACACGCCAGCCGGCCAGCCGGAAACATTAACTTCCACTTTTTCTGAGTTGTATACATGGGCATATACCGTTTGACCGAGGATGTTGGTGATGGAGAGGTTGGTTATTTTTTGTGGAGAGGTGATGGTGAGGGATGTGGTGGCGGGGTTAGGGTAGATGCCATCTTCATTTGTAACGGATATTGGCGGGACAGCGGCAGATGGTAAAACAATAAGCGTAGCAGCAACTGTACAGCCGTATATATACGATACAATTGTTGTTCCCGGCGATATGCCTGTTACAATACATCTGGTTCCTGCATTAGGAACAGAATCTACCCTGGCTATAGTAGTATCCGCAATGCCCCACATTTGGCCAGGACCGGCTCCATGTAAGATTGTTGATGTATCTACATGAATGATGGTATCTCCTCCTAGAGGCGGTATCGGTGGATCCATAAATGCAACGCCAGTTGAGGTGGAACATCCTGCGCTATCAATGAAAGTAAGATAGCCGCCACCGCCCGAAGTTGACCAGCTATCAACATTGCAATGATCAGACCATACACCGCCTAACTCGGCACTTCCATCCGGGGAACCAAAAAAAAGCCATGTACCACCTCCTACTGTTGTATCATACAAAGTTCCGATCTCTTCCGCACACATGATAGTATTGCCAAATACTGGAGATGGAGCAGGATAAACTTGTACTGTTTTTGTTACGTAACTGTATCAATTGAGTAAGTTATTGTAACTGTACCAGGTGAAATACCGGTAGCAACCCCATCAGCACCTATCGTGGCAATTAACGTATCACTACTGCTCCACATTCCGCCGGAAGTAGTATCTGTGAATAATGTCGGTGCGCCTACACATAGGGCGGTGTCTACGACGACTGGCCCAATTGCATAGCAATGCAGGGAAAGAAGGCATAAAATAAACGTGAATATTCTGTTCATATAGGCTTCATCATATCCTAAAGATACTACTTTGAATATCATATTATATACTATTATAAGTCCGTGACAGTGCCCGATTAAACC
>CAINOM010000288.1 GCA_903851455.1 uncultured Bacteroidota bacterium
GCTGCGGGCTCACAAGCTTACTTTTAAGGCGGGGAAAAAATACCAGATAGAATTTCCTTTATAATTTAGCGCATCCAGGGTTAGTGCTTTTATCAGGCCGAATAGCGTTGTTCCCAAACGTTTAATGACCATCTCTACGTTATAAAAAACGCCCGTTTTTAGATATATTTACATTATCCAAAAAACGGCAATGCAGCAAAATAAAGGCAGGGGCTCACTTAAGGGTTGGGTATTGTTGGTTGTGATCACCATCCTGGTTTACCTTTTAGATAAGTCTCCGGCCACGGGTGTACCGGCCATCGGCCGTTTGCTGGACCCGATACATGGCTGCTGGGCCAATGCTGAGTCCGTAAATAAAAGTTTCTCCGCTGATCTTAAATTACCCTTGAATACCAATGCTACGGTTTGGTTCGACAAACGATTGGTGCCGCATATTCATGCCGATAACGACCATGACCTTTATTTTCTTGAGGGATATATTCATGCATACTTCAGATTGTGGCAGATGGATATGGAGACGCGCGCTGCCGGGGGCAGGGTGAGCGAGGTAGTGGGGGAGAAGGCGCTTGGCTATGACCGCAAGCAGCGGCAGAAAGGGATGGTATATGCTGCGGAGAATTCACTGAAGGTGATGGAAGCAGAACCTCGTACAAGGGCCATGCTTGACGCATATACAGAGGGCATCAACCAATTTATATCAACACTTTGTTTTAGCGGCTATCCGCTTGAATATAAGATCATCGGCTTCAGCCCCCAAAAATGGACTAACCTGCGCACCTCGCTGCTCATGAAGTATATGGCCGATGACCTCACCGGTAAAACTGATGATATAGCGCTTACCTACCTGCGCGACCATCTCCCGAGGGATCAATTCGATTTGCTTTTCCCGGAGCGGATTGCAGGTGCTACGCCGACAATACCCGAGGGAACAAAATTTGACGAGCCATCGTTGGCGATACCTGCGGCACCACCGGATAGTGTTGCTTTTCCACATTTTAGCGCAGCGGATTTCGGAGAGAAAAAAGAAGAAGGCAAGGGCAGCAACAACTGGGTGCTCAGCGGCAGCCGGACGGCCAGTGGCGCGCCCATACTCTGTAATGATCCACACCTGGGGCTTAACCTGCCGTCGCTGTGGTATGAGGTTCAGTTGCAGGCTCCGGGCATAAATGTGTACGGTGCGTCATTGCCCGGTGCGCCCGGTGTTATTATAGGCTTTAATGACAGCCTTACCTGGGGCCTCACCAACAACTACCGCGATGTAAAAGATTTCTACCTGGTAAAGCCGGTGGCGGGAGATAAAAACAAGTACTGGTTTGCTGGTAAGCAACTGGATTACGCAAAAAGGGTGGAGATAATCAAAGTAAAAGGTAAGCCGGATATTGTAGATACCATTAACTACACGATACATGGCCCCGTAACCTATGAAGCGCAAAACGCAAAAGACGGCGGCCTGAGAAAACCCCTGGCTATGTGCTGGATGGGCCATAGGGGCAGTAATGAGCTGCTTGCCGTCTACATGCTGAACCGCGCAAGGAATTACAATCAGTATGTAGACGCGATACTGAATTTTCAGTGCCCGGCACAAAATATGGCCTATGCCGACCGGGCTGGTAATATTGCACTATGGGGACAGGGCCAGTTTGTGAACCAATGGAAGGACCAAGGTAGATTCGTAATGGATGGCAGCGACAGTGCGACTCTGTGGAAAGAACTGATACCTATGCGTGAGAACCCGCACGTGCTGAACCCCGCGCAGGGTTTTGTCGCATCTGCAAATCAGGTTAGTACAGACAGCGCTTATCCATACAACTATACTGATGGTGGCTGGGTATACTTCAGGTCGTGGCGAATAAATACCATGTTGCACGATATGAAGAATGCCACTATTGCAGATATGCAGACAATGCAGAATGATACCTATTCTGAGTTGGCGGCTGGCATTTTGCCAACGTTTCTTGACGTGCCTCAAACCTCAGGAGAGAAATACCTGGGTATTCTAAAAAAATGGGATTACCGGCTAAACGCAGAAAGCCAGGCGGCCACGGTATTTCAGATTTGGTGGTACTTTTTCTACAAATACAGATGGGAGAAAGAGCTAAAAAATGTCCCCGATGATCTTTATCCCCTACCAGAAGTGACGATGCAGCTGGACATGATGCCATCGTGCAATGCAAGAATGCAGCCGCCTGCAGATCATTGGGTATCGAAGGATTATATGGAGACTACCGTTGTCCGCAGCTTTCAGAGCGCTATAGATAGCATTGGCAAATTAGAAAAGACCGTAGGTAGGGAATGGTATAAAGCAAAGAATACGTCCATAAAACATCTTGCGAAGTTACCGGCATTCAGCTATGATCATCTGAAAATAGGCGGTTGGGGCAATACTATAAATGCGGCTAAGGGTGATCATGGCCCATCGTGGAGAATGATCGTGCAGATGGGTAAGGAAATAGAGGCATATGGCGTTTATCCCGGAGGACAGTCAGGTAATCCCGGCAGTAAGTACTATGCCGATTTTCTACAGCAATGGGTGGAAGGGAAGTATAATAAGCTGGAGTTTTTCCCGGTTAGTGATAAGCAGAGCGATAGTAGTGTGAAGTACGTCTGGCATGTAAGTAAGGAGGGTAAGAGACAAGTTGATAAGTGATAAGTGATAAGTGATAGGTTGATAAGTTTAAAAATTACCTGATGAAATTTTTATTATCGGTCATATTGATAGCGTTACTTTCGGCTGGTGCGGAACTGTTTCTCCCGTGGTGGTCAGTAGCGGTTGTTTCTTTTCTTGTAGCTGTTTTTGTGCGGCCGGTCTCCGGAAGGGCTTTCATGGCTGGTTTTATGGGTGTTTCCGTTTTTTGGCTGGTGGCGGCCATCATGCGCGATGCCGCCAATGAGCACATCCTTTCAGGTAAAATGGCTGTGTTATTTCATTTGCCCAACTATGCAGTTTTTATTGCGGTTACTGTTTTGATCGGTGGCCTGGTTGGTGGGTTAGGAGCATGGGCTGGTGCTGTTATTCGTCCCAAGGCTGATAATCTGTAAAGTTTACCTGCAGCGTATGTTTGCTGGAATGGCAAAACTCCATCTTATTCACGTTTTTCACGGAATAAGATGGAGTTCTACTTTTAATGATCTATTCGTTCTCTTATTAGTTCGAAGCGGAAGCAGAGTCAGTTCTGCAACGTATCGCGAATATTACATGGTCTTCGAAATAAGTAATGGTCTCTTTCCCATTAGCAACATACCCTGATGGTATTTCGTTAAGTATACCCTCTGCATCTATGATGTTCATGCCATTCTGGGTATCTATTTTCTTGATAAATATGTATTCTTTCATATCGGTTGTGTTTTAAGTACTACAAATATAATAATCCCGGCTAATTAAACGGAATATTTTTACAATTGGA
>CAINOM010000289.1 GCA_903851455.1 uncultured Bacteroidota bacterium
CCTTT
The DNA here is from genome assembly GCA_903851455.1 of uncultured Bacteroidota bacterium. Lineage (GTDB taxonomy): Bacteria > Bacteroidota > Bacteroidia > Chitinophagales > Chitinophagaceae > Nemorincola. The sequence continues at coordinate 6 of CAINOM010000289.1, forward strand.
GTCTCATTTCGGTCTGGCTAGAAAGCACTGACCTGAATTACCCCTAATTGAAATGAAAATCCTTAATATCTTTTATTCATCTACCGCTTATTTCCTTTCTGATACAAAGGTATTGGATAACTTTTGATTAACCAAGTGTTAACCAGTCGTTTTGAAATAATTTGCCTGTAATTAACGAAGTTAGGGGTGATTGAATGATTTTCCGGGGTGATTTTACATCCGCCTTACCCTCCTTCGACAAGCCCAGGAGGCTCTTCGCTCTCGCACTGGGCTTGCGCTAAAGGCGAATGCGCGATCAAGTCACTCCGCATAGTGCGTTATTCAACCTCCATGATGCGGCGGGGGCCATAAAGAGTTTGCGCGGGATGATTTGTGCCGCAGCCAGACAACGCAGAATCAAAAAGAGTAGTAAGGACTACCCTACTACTCTCTCGGAATTTCACTTTTGGGAAGTTCCCGAAGGGAATTATTTTTTGTTCGACCGTGGCTGTATTTTGCTACGCTCTGCCTGTAGTTTCTGCATTTCTTCGAGTCGCTGCGACCACTTCGATGGGGTCACGGGCTTGCTCTTGTTCTCCTGCAGTTGCGCATGTATAGCCTTCTCATCAATGAAGTATTTCTGGATGATGAACTGCTGTGCTATACTGAGGAGGTTACTGAATGTGTAGTAGAACGTAAGCGCCGCCGCCATCTTGTTGAACACGCCCATCAGGATGATCGGGAAGATGAAGGGCATATACTTCATCATCGGGTTGTTCGGGTCCTGCGGGGTCATGTTGCGGTTGTAGATGGCCAGGAACAAGCTGGAGGCCGTCATCAGCAATGTAAACAGACTGATGTGGTCACCATAGAACGGTATACTGAAACCGAAGTTGCACACGCTGTCGTAGGTAGAAAGGTCATTGCACCACAGGAAGTGCTGCTGCCTGAACTCTATGAACGACGGGAACATATAATACATGGAAAGCAGTATGGGCAACTGGAACAGCATAGGCAGACAGCCACCCAGCGGGTTCACCCCGGCACTCTTGTAGAGCTTCATCTGCTCCATGCTGAACTTCTGCTGGTCGTCGCCGATCTTGGCACGCAGTTCATCCAGTTCCGGCTTCAGCACGCGCATCTTGGCACTGGAGAGGTAGCTCTTGTAAGTAAAGAATGACAGTATCAACCTGATGAATATGGTCATCAGCATAATGATGATCGCATAGTTGCTGATAAAGCTGTTGAGGAAATAGAAGAAAGGGATAAGGGCGAATTTGTTGATGTACTTCACAAATGCCATTACACCATAGCCCAGCGGCACCATGTCTTCCATCCCTATCTTGTAAGATTGCAGGGTGTGGTAGTCGTTAGGACCGATGAACCATTTAAAGCTACCGGTCTGCAGGCCGCCGCTTGCGCGCAGCGGCAGCTCCATCTTCGCCTGGTATTGCGCCACGGTGTTTGAGTCCGCTTTCGAACTATCACCCTTTGCGGCAAATTTCAGATCCATGCGGCTGAAGCCGTCATCGGAAACCAGCGCTGTGCTGAAGTATTGTTTGCGGAAGCCCACCCAGTTGGCCGTGCCTTCGTCATGCTCTGTCTTCTCTTCTGCGCGGAGTGTGAAGTAGTCGCCATCGCCCTTCAGGTTGCGGTAGTATACCTGTGCGCCCATGCGCTCGTTGGTGATGTCTTTCTCGGTATGCAGGCCGCGCACCTGCCATGTAAGCGGTATGCTGGTTGCCGCCATGCCACCAAGCGAAATGCTGCAATGCATCATGTAGTCATCGGCAGGCAGCGTGTACCGGACATCTACACTCTTGCCACCACCGAGGTCTGCAGTGAAATCAACCGTCTTGTCGCCATTCGGCTCGGTCTTTAGCACCGGCACATAATACAGCTCTGCCGTTGTGCGGCCATTATCATATGGAAGTACCGCATTGAGGCGGTTTTCGGTACCATTAAAAAGGTAGAGCGGTTTCTGGTCGTAGGTCTTGTATCCTTTTATGTTTGCAGAGACCGGGTATGCGCCCTTGCTGGAGAACTGAAGCGAAACCTTTTTGTTTTCGAGGGTCACCATCTCCGCAGTACCATTGAATGCAGGCGGCATGCTTTTGATCCGGGCTATGGCTGCTGAGTCAGTAGCAGCGGGGGCTGCCTCGGATTTTGCCACCAGGCTGCTGTCTACTCTTGTTACCTTGTTGGTGGCTATTGCAATAGAATCGGCTATCCTTTTCTTTTCCTGAAATTGTTTTTGCTCGTGCGAATTATAAAAAAAATATCCAATAAGCAGCGCAGCTAAAAGGGCAAAACCTGTAAGTTGATTACGATCCATGAATTCTCAAATGAGGGCGCAAAGGTAGCGCATTTACGGTTATTGTTATCCCGTAATGATTAAATAACCCCCATATTTACCTATTAACGACCGACTCCCGGGCGGCATTAACCTATTATACTGATACTTATATAACTAAACAAATACAAAAAGGGCCGGTGTTGCTACCAGCCCTTCCGTTTTGAAATAGGTTACTGACTACTGGAGCACAAAATGAAGCACCTTGGTTTCATTGCCGCTCTTTATGTTCAGCAGGTACATGCCACTTGTAAAGGAGCTCAGGGATACCTGCTCGTTGATGATGCCGCCGGTAGCAATAGTATTGTTGCTGTAAACTACCTGGCCCAGCATATTGGTGATCTCGTAAGTTACCACTGCATCCTTAGTGCTACCAAGTGCGCCTTTCACTACAAATGCGCCCCTGTTCGGATTAGGGAACATATTGGCTACCATTGGTAATGCATCTACAACGATATGTGTAGTATTTGCTTCGCCATTGCTGGTGGTGTGTGTAATGATAACTTCACCCGGAGCAACCGCGCTTACCAGGCCATTAGCATCTACAGTAGCAATATTATTATCGCTGCTGGTCCACTCACCATTTACAGTCTCATCTGCTACACTCACTATGCCACCAACCGTTGTTGTAGTTGTGCCATGGCTATGTGGCGCTGCAGTAGCGGTTATCACCTTTGTAGAGAACGCAGTGCATCCGGCGCCATTGGTAACAATGTAGTTGATGTTGGTGCTGCCAGAAATACCTATGGCCGTTACATGGCCGGTAGCATCTACAGTCATTAATGCAGGGTTACCGCTGGTCCATACACCGCCGCCGGTTACATCAGCGAGGTTAATACCAGGTCCGGCATGAGATACTGTGGATGGGCCGGTGATAGCCGCAGGCGCTGCCGGTGATGCATTAACGGTTACTACTGTAGTTGTGTAGCAGCCGGTGTTGAGCAGGTAAGTGATGGTAGTAGTACCAGCAGATATAGCTGTTAAATTGCCCGAGGCATTGATGGTTGCTACCGAAGTAGTGGTGCTGGTCCAGGAAAGACCGGGATTGGTAGCGTCAGTAAGATGCGTAACGGTGCCGGTACAAACAGTCAGCACACCACCGATCGGAGTTGGCGTAGTATTAATAGTAACTGTGTAGTTCTTAAAGCAGCCGGTAGTAGGTAAAGTATAAGTAGCGATCATAGATCCTGCTGCGATACCTGTTACATTGCCACCTCCGTCTATAGTACCAAATGCATTGCTGCCGGTCCAAACGCCGCCGGCAACAAGGTCGGTAAGCGCGATGGAGTAAGTAGTGCACACCTTGATGGGGCCGGAGATGTTGGAAGGATTAGCGTTAACAGTAACCAGTTGTACCGCCCTGCAGGCAGATGTGGTATAAGTGATGTTGGCAGAACCGGTGAGGATGCCGGTAACGATGCCGTAAACGTTGACAGAGACCGTTGACGGATTGCTGCTGCTCCACGTACCGCCGCCTGCTGCATCAGTCAGGTTAGACGTAGCGCCCTGGCAAACTGCAGGAACACCTGTAATAGGAGGAAGACCTGCACCTACAGTAACAACGGCTGTTCTTACACAACCTGATGCTATCGTATAAGAAATAGTAGCCGTACCTGCACTGACACCGGTAACTACGCCTGTAGAACCTATTGTAGCGATGGCTGGTGTACCGCTGCTCCATGTTCCGCCCGGAGAAGCATCGCCAAGGCTGGTAGGCCAACCGGCACAGGTAGAAAGCGTACCGGTGATCGGTAATATAGCGTTAACTGTAGCGGTTACACTTGTTTTGCAACCGTTGCCGTCTATATAATAGATGGTTGAAGTGCCGCCGTTTACACCAGTCACCGTACCATCCGAACCTACAGCGGCTACAGATGGGCTGCCGCTGTTCCATGCACCTGCACCAGCCGGATCAGCCAGTACGAAAGAGCTGCCTGCGCAAACCGGTGTATTGCCGGTGATACCCGGAGGTAAAGGAAGTGTATTGACAGTTGTTGTAATGTAGCAGCCTGTCGACACCGAGTAAGTGATCGTAGTGCTGCCGGTAGAATGACCGCCGGTAACTACGCCTGAGTTGGTAACCTTTGCAATAGACGTATCATGCGATGTCCAGGAAACGCCACCGGGCGTAGCATCTGTCAAAAATACTGATGCGCCAAGACAAACGTTAGATGGACCGGTAATAGGAGCCGGCAGATCAGAAACGGTAATGTTGCGTACAGAAGCACAACCAGATGGTATCTGGTACGAAATAGTCGCTATGCCCGGAGTGTTGGCAGTAACATTCCCTAAAGCATCCAGGGTAATATTTGAGCTCGAGGTAACCCACAGGCCGCCCGGAGCGATATCAGTATAAGAAGCTGAGAAGCCTTTGCAAATGCTGGACGGTCCTACTATGCCGGCAGGATTTGCATTAACCGTTACCACCAGAGTAGCTGTACAGCCGGAAGTATTGGTATAAGAAATAAGTACGGGGCTGGCCACAACACCTGTCAATATGCCGGTGCTGGCAGTGATCAATGCCGCCGCTGGTATGCTGCTGGTCCATACGCCGCCACCCAGTATGTTAGAAAGAGTGATGGTACCACCGATACAAACTGTATTGGCGCCTAAGATCGGGGAAATCGAGTTAACAGTAACATGTATATCTGTGGTCGCAGTGTTCGTACCATCTGATATCTGAACGGTAAACAGATCGGTGCCGCTGAAGCCCGCAGCAGGTGTGTATGAAAATCCGTAGGGGGTCAGGTTACCACCAAGAGAAGTAGCAGGAGGGCCTACGGTAACAGTACCATTTGATGGGCCGGATATTATAGTCCATGTTTCCAGGTTGCCCGGATCAAGGTCATTGATCTGTAGAAGAGTATTGATTGGTGTAGCAACAGAATTCTCGCATACTACCAGGCTCTGTGTGCCGCCATGTGTAAAGGTAGGTGCGTGAATGATCGTTCCGATTGGAGTGATGGTTACCACGCCGTTGCCGTAATTGCCGCCTTGTGTAAAAGAAACAGAAGATGTGCCGTCGCCTGCGTACGATGAACCGCCACCGCCGCCGCCCTGGGCATCAGAACCAGCGCCTCCGCCAAAGTAGCCGCCGCCGCCGCCGCCGCCATTTCCGGCAGCATTGATGTCACCGCCTACGCCGGGAGAACCAATATTTCCGGTGCCATTCTCGCCTGTGCCGCCACCAGTTTGTGTACCACCGCCTGCAGCTGTGCCGTCAGACAAGCCGGATGCGCCCGTGAGCCCACCGCCATCGCCGCCGGCAAAGTTCATACCGCCGCCACCGCCGCCGCCTGCAACAAGCACGCGGCTAAACAGGTCGGTACCGGGATAGCGGATGTCGGAAGCACCGCCCCCGCCGCCTGCAAAGGTAGCATCAGCGCCTGCAAATGCACCACCGCCATTGTAGCCGAGTGTGGTACCGCCTCCGTTATCTATGGAGTTGTCTCCTTGCCCGCCCACATATACGTAGATCGTTTGTCCCGGAGTCACGGCCAGCGTGGCAGATGTTGTACCACCGCCGCCGCCTATGCCCAGGTCGCCATTACCACCTGATGCGCCGGAGACGGATATATGCAGCGAGGTTATCCCGCCGGGCACAACGTATGTCTGCACACTACCCGTGTAATTAAATGTCGTAGTTGCGGTTGCCCTCGCGGCATTTCCTGCGCCGAGAAGAGTCGCTACAGCCAGCGCACAATAACCGGTCATTTTTTTTAACCCGAGTGTAAATCTGTTCACCATAAATGTTTGTTTTAAATAAAATTTGCTCTGAGAAAATTCGACCTCAAAATGGACTCACAATATAACACGCATCCTAACAAAACACTCACATTTTATATGTTTTTTTTGTTACCGTTCGGTTAACATACATTTTTCGCTACAGCGTGCCACATAACTTACCAAATAGTTGTACATTCAGGTTTAGTTTCTATTTTTGAATCCCGCAGTGAGGGCCACTCCTCGCCAAAAAGGCAAAATAAAAAACATATGAAAAACATTGTTTTATTTTTAGCAATCTCTTTGACCGTTTTTGCTCCACGCACATCACATGCCCAGTATAATTTCGCATTGGTGGAACTGGAGAAACTAACCAGCAAGAATTCCAGCGATTTCGATACCTATGTGATGGAGAAGGACTATACCATCCAGAGTAAAACCTCTACCCAGGTCCTCAAAATATACCTGAGCGATAAGCCATCGGCCGATGGAACGAAAAACATAATAACCCGCTACCAGGTACCTAACGCATCCTGCAAGATCGAATTCAGCACAACGGATAAGAAATACTACCTGGAGGTAAAATCAAAACTGGGCGCAATGGGCTTCAAGCTCATCAATGACGAAGTGAAGACCATCAACGGTGCTCAGGCCCAGGTCTATCATTATTCCAATGGCCCGTTCCAGTTATCACTGAGCACCTATACTACCGACCACAACTGGTATGTAGTGGAGATACACGTCTGAGGAAATTCAAAATTCAATAGCCAAAATTCAAAAAGGAGCTGGCCACCAATCCGCGGCTTATAGCTCCAGCATTTTATTCACCGTTGCCCAGTTGCGCGTGGTAGCCGCTACCTTCAGTTTTTTCTCCAGGAAGGTATTCGAGAATTTCGTTTCTCCATAGGCACCCTTCTTCACCATTATATAGGCCTCCGTGCCCCACACGCTGAATTGCTCTGCATCCGTCTGCAGTTGCATCAGCTGCTTCACCAGCTCAGCATCCGGTGCCGCCGAAAGGAAACTAACATGCAGCGCCATTTCCTCGGGCAGCTTTTTGAAAGGATTACCCTTTATCACGCTTTCCAGCTCCCGTTTTGTGCGCAGCAACGTCTTCACCTCCCAGCCCAACTCTTTGACCAGCCTCGCCTCAATTTTTGCAATAAGTTTCTCTCTATCCGTCTCCGCGCTGTCAAAACCCACATTGCCACTTTGTATGTAAGTGGAAATATTTTTTATCCCCGGCATGGCGAGCATGGTCTTCAGCGCTTCCATCTTCACCATTCGGCCGCCAACATTTACGGCACGCAGAAAAGCAAGGTATCGTGTCATGGCGATAAAACTAACAAAAAAAAAGCTGGGTCCGAGCTCTATTGCTGCTATCCTCTTCAGTGGCGTTGGCACCGTTCAAGTTCCGATTTCCATTGAGCCTGCCCTTAGCTTGCCGAAGGGGCACGCTTGTACTTTAGTTCCTTATTGAGCCTGCCCTTTTTAGCGAGTCTCTCGCAAAACAAAGGCCGCCCCATTCTCTTTGCTACCCAGCAGCTCTCTATGGGCGCTCAAAAGATCGATGTGGTAACACAGCAGGAAGCTGTAGTGGAAGCACTCATCACTGCCGGCGATGCAGTTACCACCGCATCACTCTACAAGAAAGTGTTTGGCGACTGCTGCGATGTACCCCAAAACACCGACAATGGCGGCTGCGGCTGTTCATAATGATAAAATGGCTTCCTCCACTTTCACCACTTCCTTTTTCCAGGGGTGCATGAAAGGCACGAGCGCAGCTCTGCCGAAGGAGGAAGGGTTAAAAGACAAATAGTAGTAAATACCTCACCATTCGCCCCGCCCCCGGAAGCACTTCCGGGAGCGGGA
>CAINOM010000290.1 GCA_903851455.1 uncultured Bacteroidota bacterium
CGCCTATAAGCAAAACGTGTTGGCGCGTGTTATGCTGCTTATTACCTTCGTGCTGGTTTTTAAGGTTTCCCCCATCCGGATCTTTGCTGGTTAACAATGGCGATGTGTGCAACTGTTTTTTTGAAAAGTGAGCAATTTTGCCGTTTTTCCTCAGCCGCTGAGCGCAGATGGAAAACGGGACCTCATCCACAAAGCTTGCCGAAATGGGTAATAATGGGGTATAAATGTGGTACAACCCTGACTCGGGAAGGCAAGCGCATTCGGAATATTCGATAATCCTGAAATTCGGATTCGGACAAATGCCCCATATGCGGCAGGACGGGAAATCTGAACAAAATTAATATCAGCTACAGCAGCGGATTTGCCAGCGATACAATGCCCCGTTTGTAAATTATTTTTTCTCTGAGAATTGGGACATTGAATACAAAATCCACTGCACACAAACAGTTGATCAGTTAATCTTGACTAATCTGAGGTTCAGACGCTATGGGGTATGATGGGAAATGTGAACAAACATAATATCAGTCACGGCAGCAGTTTTCGCGAAGATCCAATGCCCCATTTGTGAATTTCTTTTTATTGGGACTTGAGGCATTCGTTAGATTCTTCCGTTAATTCCCACGTTTAGTTAAATAAGGTTTTAGACGGACATCCTACGATCCTTTCATCCAATAAATCTTAGTTTAGATTTTGCCAGCTACCATTAAAGTGATAATTTTGCAGCAGTTTTTATCATAGATATTAAAAATAATATGTCGGGACAACTTAAAGAGGTTCGTAATCGTATAAAATCAGTAACATCTACACAGCAGATAACCAAGGCAATGAAGATGGTGAGCGCGGCAAAACTGCGCCGTGCACAGGATGCCATCATCCAGATGCGCCCATACACCCAGAAGCTGCAGGAAATGCTGAGCAACATAGTTAGTAACGCTTCATCTGACGGTGGTATGGCCCTGGCAGATGAGCGCCCCGCAGAGCGTGTGCTGATGATACCTATTACCAGCGACAGGGGCCTTTGCGGCGGTTATAACACTTACGTGATAAAAATGACCCGTGAGATCATCAAGACCAAATACGCCAGCCAGTTCGCAAAGGGCAATGTGACCATACTTCCCCTGGGAAAGAAAGGTTATGAATACTTCCTGCGCAACAACTACAAGCTGGTAGATAACTACTGGACCATCTTCTCCGACCTGTCTTTTGATAACGTACGCCAGGCTGCGCAATATGCGCAACAGGCGTTCCTGGACAAGCAGTACGATCGTGTGGAGCTGGTATACAGCCAGTTTAAGAATGCAGCCACGCAGGTATTCGTGGCTGAGCCATACCTGCCGATACCCAAAACACCTAAGACCACAGGCACTAAGAAGAGCGTTGACTTCATTTTTGAGCCATCAATGGGTGTGCTGCTGCAGGAGCTGATGCCCAAGATACTGAACACGCAGGTGTACAAAGCGGTACTTGATGCAAACGCATCTGAGCACGGCGCCCGCATGACCGCGATGGACAAAGCGAGCGAAAATGCCAACGAACTGCTGAAATCGCTGAAGATAAGCTACAACCGTGCACGCCAGGCGGCCATCACCACTGAGCTCACCGAGATAGTGAGCGGTGCAGCGGCATTGCAGGGCTAAGCGCTGAAATTCAAAAGTCAAAATTCGAAATTCA
>CAINOM010000291.1 GCA_903851455.1 uncultured Bacteroidota bacterium
TGGTCTGCGGCATAGCCCACAGCACCTTGTTACCTGATGCGGCAGTGACATTCTGGGTAGGGGCCGTATTCCCCGCGAGGATATCGTCGATGTCCGCCTTTCCCCAGCTCCAGGAGGCAGTTGATTGGGCATCTGATGGGAAATGCGCGATAAGGGTTATAAAGATCGCTAAAGTGAGTTTTTTCATGAGAGAGCCATTGAGGTTGATGAAACAAATTTCGTTTTATATTAATAGACAGTTACAAATATAGAATAGGTTGGAAAAAAGGCAAGAAAGGGCGAAGAATACAGAAAATCGGCAGATGAGTCGGGTATTGGCATAGTTTTTACGTTTGTTGTAATATAACACATCACTCAAACAACAAAACATGAAGAATATCATTAAAATAAGTGGTTGCGTATTATTGCTGGCAATTTACTCGTGCAACGGCAATAAAACCACAGATGCTACCAAATGTGCGGATACGACCGGAAACGCTGCTAAAACAGCATCCTCGCTCACAGACACGATGATCGCAGGTACCAATGATAGCCTGAACATGAGCATGACGGCTGCCGCTAATGAAAATACGACTGGCGAGCGGGAGTCCGAAGCCGCTAAGAAGAAGACCGTTAAAAAAATGATGGTGCCGGGGATGCCGGAGGAGCCTGGCTCACCGACGAAACTCAATATCACCAGCAGCGCATTTGCAAATGGCGGCGTGATACCAGTAAAGTATACCTGCGATGGCGAAGGCGTGACCCCTCCGCTCAATTTCGGTACCGTACCTCCGGGCACAAAATCCTATACGTTGATCGTGTATGACAATAATGCTTTTGACAACCGTGGATTCACCTACTGGATCATCTGGAACCTGGACACCACAGGATACATACCTGAAAATTTCAGGAGCAGCCACGAAAGCATGAATGCCGCCAAACAATACGGTTATACACCCATTTGCTCACGGACAGGCGATCACAAATACCGCTTTATAGTTTATGCGCTCGATTCCCGCCTGGTACTTGGTAAAAACACAACCAAGGCAATGATAGAAGGCGTGATGAAAAACCATATTCTCGGCAAGGGAGAACTTGTTGGGGTTTATAATAAAAGGCTGGAGTAGTTTTAAAAATATTCGTGGAAGCGAGTGCTTGCCTTTGGGTGGCACTCGCTTTTTTATGTGCCCGCCTTGTGCCGTGGGCAATGCGAAGCCAAACTTTGTCAGAAATTGCTTTCCATTCATATTCATTTTGGGTAGACGCATTAATTAACCACATTTCCTGCATTAGAAAATAAATTTCCTATATTTATATCTTCGAAAAACAGAAAAATGAAAAATATTACTACATTATTATTGAGTATTGTAATGCTGCTGCCATTTTCGGGCAAGGTGATAGCACAGGAGAAAGCCAAGGTCAAAGTTGCTCATATGAAGCAAAAGGGCGGGGAAGTATTGTTTACCGTCAATGCGGCCAGGCCATTTATTTTTGGTGGTAATAAATATTACCTGCATATCGGCAATAAAGCTTTTACCCGTAATGTGCAGTCGAAACCGAATGGTAAAGGCCAGATGACCTTTTTTATCCCCCAGGATGACTATAAAGGATTGCAGGATGGCGCCGGCGTATACCTTACCTATGGCGAGCTGGTGCGCGACGGAGGTGTGAGCCTGGAAGAGCTGAGCAAGGAGTACCGCACAAAATGCTGGTCGCTCGGCAAATTCGATAAGTCGTCACTGGCGAAGTAATTTCTTCCTTTTTTGAGTGAGGGTATCCACCCCCGAATTATTACCGTATTTCAAACAGCATACAATGAAAATCAAAGAAATTTTCCTGAAGGGGATCTTACCGGCAATACTTTTGATCGGGGCTGGTAGCAAGCATGCTATCGCACAAACTCCGGATCCGGGGCTTATGGGCACGCATTCTGTTTTGAAAGCGGAATATGATCTTGGCGATACCGCGTACAGGCCGCCTGCTACCATTTTTCCCTATGCAATGGAAGTGCGCGGCTCCGTGTGGTACCCCACCGATCTCAGCTCGGGGCCATTCCCGGTGATCATGATCCTCCATGGCCGGCATGAGACCTGCTACCAGACGTCGGATCCTTCTAATACAGACGGAAGCACCTGGCCATGCCCGGTTGGCTGGCAATCTATCGTAAGTTATGAAGGTTACGATTATTCTTCGCAGGTGCTCGCCAGCCACGGATATATCGTTATTTCTATTTCAGCTAATTGCATCAACTCTTACGATGGGTCTGTCGGGACCTCATTTGAGGACGGTATGCCCGCCCGCGGTTACCTGATGCAATATCACCTTGACTTATGGAATGCATGGACCACCGCCGGAGGTTTTCCGGGAGATTCGTTGTTGTTCCAGGGAAAGCTGAATATGCAGAACGTAGGCACCATGGGCCACTCCCGCGGTGGCGAGGGTATCATTTTCAATGCGGAGCTGAACAGGTCGCTGGGCAGCCCATATGGGATAAAGGCATTACTGACACTTGCTCCGGTTGACTTCTACCGGCATTATGTAAACAACATCCCGCTGCTGGATATTGCACCCTATTGCGACGGTGATGTGAATGACCTGCAGGGCCTGCACTTCTATGATAATTGCAGGTATACCGACAGCACGGATGAGATGGCTAAGCATACCATCCTGATGATGGGTGCGAACCATGACTTTTTTAATACTGTATGGACACCCGGTTCTTACATAGCCGGGGGTGCCGATGACTGGGGCGACTATGGCTGGAGCGACTCCGATCCGCAGTGCGGCATAGGCATGGCAACTCGTTTTGATACCACAAAACAGAAAGCAGCATACAATGCTTATGCTAATGCATTCTTCCGCCTTTACCTGGGGCACGAAACAGCCTTATCGCCGATACTGGAAGTAAAAGATATCAAGCCACCTGTATCATCAATGCTTGATTCTACGAATGTATTCGTCTCCTACCATCCGGGGCGCACACTAAGGCTTGATGTGAACCGCACAGATACTGTTGCTGATCTGACAGTCAACACGATGGGCGGAGCGGTATCAGATTCTGGCCTGCTCACTTATAATATATGCGGTGGTGGTCTTTCAGAAGGCGCCTGTGGTGTGAGTATCTACGCCGCGCAGGAGCCGCACAAAGGAAGTGCAGGCAATCGGGGTTTGTCGCAAATGAGATTGCGCTGGAATGATACGACAGAGTGGATGCAAAATGTATTGCCTGCTGCTTATGAAGACCTCACATCGTACGAGAGTATCATCTTCCGCGCAACGGTGAATTATCACGACTATACTTCAACTACGCCGCTGAATTTCACGATACAGCTTATTGATTCTGAAGGGAACATAAGCAGCCTGCCGGTGAATAACTACACGCATGTGCTGTTCCACCAACCCGGCACCGAAATAACAGACCTGCCGAAAGATGTGTTCAATTCGATCAGGATCCCACTGAGCGATTTCGCGGGGATCGATATGAGTAAGGTGCAGCGCATTAAGTTCCTTTTCAATAAATCAATGACCGGCGCAATACTGATCAGCGATCTGGCATTGATCAGCACACAGTGCGGTCGTTTTCACACTGCATTCCATGATAGCGTAGGCACGGGCTATCATGTTGCGTTCACAGATTCTTCCAATGCAAATTATGGCGATACACTTTCGTGGAGCTGGAATTTTGGCGACCCTGCGTCAGGCGTTAACGATACTTCGTCATTACATAATCCGGTACACACTTATCCGGGTGCCGGCGTTTATACGGTTTGCCTCACCATGCAGTCTGTAAGGAGAAATGGTACAATTTGCGTAGACACAGTTTGCACTACAGTAACTGTTGTGGCGCCAACAGGCATAGAAGCGATCAATGGCAATAAGATCAGCATTTACCCCAATCCTGCAAAGGACTACCTGCAGGTCACAGGCGCTTCAGACAAAGATGTGCTTAGCCTCTGTGATGTGTATGGCCGCATAGTGTTCACCACCACGTTAACATCGTCAAAGGTTTCCCTGCCGCATCCATTGGCCACAGGTATTTACTATGCAATAGTGAATACAGCTGATGGAGATAAGATAATCAAGAAGCTGTTTATCAATCAATAGGACAAA
>CAINOM010000292.1 GCA_903851455.1 uncultured Bacteroidota bacterium
ACTGCACGAAAAAAGTAACGGACAAGGAAGCAAATGACATCATAGATGATTATGCCAAAAAATTTGACCTGGCAGATCATCTGAAAAAATTCCCCGCGCAGCTCTCTGGCGGCCAGCGCCAGCGCGTGAGCATTCTGCAGCAGGTACTCACCGGCAACAAATTTATCTTGCTAGATGAGCCCTTCTCCGGCCTTGACCCCATAATGAAAGACAAGGTGGATGAACTCCTCATCCAGATCGCTAACCTGGATGAAGAGAGCACCCTCATTATCGTGAGCCATGACATTATCAACACACTTGCGCTAAGTGATACCGCCTTCATACTGGCCTGTGAAAAAGGCAAGGATGGCGCTACCATTAAGGAAGTGATCGATCTTATGGAACTTGGCTTTGCGTGGAACCCCAACATTAAGGCAGACCACAATTTCCACGACCTTGTGCACCAGATAAAGGAGAAGATATAGTGTGCTGGTACACCGGCTTACTTAGTCGCCAAATGGCGCTATTTTCATTTCTTCACCTTTCAGTGCGTAATGCAGATTCTGCAGCTGGTGCAGGTTTCTGATGTCCATAAAGTAGATCACAGGCTCGCCATCGCGGCTTAGCAATGAGATGTAACCATTGCTAAATTCAAGGAAGTAGATGTGATCGTCTACACCGATCTTAAACCGGCCAAAATCATTAAACCCACAACTATCTTTCAATAATTCCGTTGTTAAAGCTACAGGCTTAATATCTGCGGTCTGTATTTTCATTGTCTTTCCTTTGGTAGTTAATACCTCAGCGCTGCCACTGTCTCCATCGCCATTTATAGCCTTTATCATAGCAATTGCGCCTTCAATGTCCACATAATTTCCAATTCTAAATTCAAGAGCTTTCATGCATTTCTTTTTCGTTAACAATACCGGCATGTTCCGGTTTTTTTTACAACGGGTGCATGGTCAAACAGCTAAGAATTAAAACAATGCCAAAGCCATAGAATGGTCCGTGCTTTAACGAAACCTACATCTGCATTTTAACAACTTAAAAGAAATTACGGAATACCGAATAGTGTGGTAATTTAGCAGGAAGAGCCCTTTGGAAATCCCAGATTCTGACCGATATGATTTAAATAAAAGGGCGCAGATTAGTAGCTATTTGTACTCAAGGTACGACCAAGCACCCATAAACATCAAATAGACTACGCCTGCGCTTTCTTTTAAATGCAGTGTATCCCTGATGTTGGTTAAAGTGGTCGTTTTAGAGTACCAGGATATGAACAATAACTAACTTTTCTTCTTTATTTCTATTAGCTCTGCTGCTATATTCTCATCCGAAAATAAATTTTGAGTAGCTGAGTTAAAGATCAAATAAAGTTTGAAAAACAATCCGAAAAGGGAGAAAATTTCACGCAAAAAAAATGTAGATGAAACTCTAATAAACTGATTACCTTTGACTTGAGAATTATTCCCCTGTTTTCACAAAAACGACCAATTAAAAAAACATCTGGGTAATACTTGCTTGCAGACATGGCGCAGGCGTAGTGTTTTACTTGATGTTGGGTGCTTGGTCGTACCTTGAGAACAGTAATCATTACCAACCTGCGCTATTTTTATTACATCCCCTGCGCATGCTTTCCAATCTGTTAAAGTCAATACCTGGCGAAATGAGTTCAGCATGGCTCAAAATTTGCCCACATATCGCGCATTACGTCATCGGTATAGCGAGCGCATAAACGGCAAAATAACTCAACTGGTCAAAGCCTTCATTATTCCCGATTAGTAAATACCTTTACGCTGCCCTAAATACGTACTGATGAAGAAATACTTACTACTCGTTATTGCTGTTGTACTTTGGTCAGCGACATTCGCGCAGCAGGCGGACTCAGTTACCAGTCATAAAAAGAAACATGCAAAACCCGCTAAGCCGCCGGTATGCTACATTGGTTTTAGCACAGGGGTTGACAATCCTCCCGGTGTATTTGGTCTTGACTTCAATATCCGTGTTGCAAAGTTTATAACGCTTGATGTTGGCGCAGGGCCCGGCACATGGGGCAACAAACTCTACCTCGGCGGTAAGTACTATCTTAAAGAACCACACCGCGGCTGGGCGCTTGCAGGTGGATTTACATTCAGTTCGGGCGAAGAAAATGTAAAGCTGCACCTGTCTACGATCAATGGCGTTGAAAAAGTATCCATGTCGCTGAAACCGGTGGACAATGCATTTATTGCTGTTTACCACTACTGGACACTGGGAAAAAAATATAACCGTGTATTTGTCGACTTCGGCAAGTCTGTCGCTTTGCGCCCCCCGCACTACCATGAGCTCTATGGAGACCCGATCACCGACCAGGCCAGAGACCGTATCCGTAGCCTGAGCCCGGGCGGATTTTTAGGCGGCCTGATGTTTGGAGCCGGCCTATCATTTGGCTTGTATCGAAAATGACCAAAACCATAGCTAAAAGGGCTAATATTGGCAATTTAACCTTATCCTTTTAGGCAATTAACGTATCTTTGCCGTCTGTTTGAAAAAAAACAATCTATGTCATCAACCTGGTTTCGTCGCAATAAAAAAGGCATACTTACCACCACCGAAGAAAAAAAGGAGACCCCCGACGGATTATGGCACAAATGTCCACAATGTAAGG
The DNA here is from genome assembly GCA_903851455.1 of uncultured Bacteroidota bacterium. Lineage (GTDB taxonomy): Bacteria > Bacteroidota > Bacteroidia > Chitinophagales > Chitinophagaceae > Nemorincola. Next base: position 2,627 of record CAINOM010000292.1, read on the forward strand.
CTACCAGCACTGTAAAGGAACTGCATGATAACCTGTATGTGTGCAAGGAGTGCGGCTACCACAACCGAATCAATTCAGCCGAATATTTCGAGATCCTTTTTGACAATAACGAATACAAATTACTGTTTGAAAATATAGCTCCAAAAGACTTCCTTGGCTTTGTGGACATGAAGCCATACGATGAGCGCCTGCTGGAAGCACAAAAGAGCACCGGGCTGAAGGATGCCATGACCGTGGGAGAAGGAAAGCTGAACGGAATGGGATTTGTGATCGCATGCATGAATTTCAATTTCATCGGCGGCTCTATGGGATCTGTAGTAGGTGAAAAGATTAGCAGGGCTATTGATCATTGTATCGCGAACAAACTGCCGCTGATGGTCATTTCCAAGTCGGGAGGTGCACGTATGATGGAAAGCGCTTTCTCGCTCATGCAGATGGCCAAGACGGCCGCGAAGCTGACTCAGCTGGCCAAGGCACAGCTGCCCTATATTTCGCTGATGACGGACCCTACAACGGGCGGCGTTACTGCATCATACGCCATGCTGGGAGATATAAACATCGCTGAGCCAAATGCGCTCATTTGTTTTGCCGGTCCCCGCGTGATAAAAGAGACCATTAAGAAAGACCTGCCTGCAGGCTTCCAGCGCTCAGAATTCCTGCTGGAGCATGGCTTCCTTGATTATATTGCTGACCGGAAAACGCTGAAGTACCGCTTGGGATTAGCGATCGAATGGTTCACAAAGGAAAACACTTTAATGGCTCAGTAGCTTAATGCTCAATGACTCAATTTGAGTTTGCTAAACATTCAGTTTTTTCCGTCACGGAAAAATAAAAATACCCCTTCACCTTTGATAGAAAATGTTTTCATAAAGAACCGTCCTGCGACATTTGAGTATGCCATCGAAGACCGGCTGAAGGCCGGCATTATGCTCACTGGTTCTGAAATCAAATCGATCCGCAACGGTAAGGTTAGCTTCAACGACAGCTACTGTCTTTTTGTGGATGGCGAGCTCTGGATAAAAAGCCTCTATATAGCCGAATATGTGAATGCCGGCTATGCCGGGCACATTCCCGTTCATGACCGCAAGCTGTTGTTGCAGAAGAAAGAACTAAAAAAATGGCAGGGGAAAGTGAAAGAAAAGGGTTACACCATAGTGCCTTTAAATATCTTCATTAACGAAAAAGGTTATGCCAAGGTGGAAATAGGCCTGGGTAAGGGCAAAAACCTGCATGATAAACGCGAAAGCATCAAATCAAAAGATGTGGAGCGCGAAATGAAGCGATACCTAAAGTAAATCTTACTCCACTTCCTCAGTAAACACTATCCCGTGATGGGTGAGTTCTGTAAGCACCGGGCGGTATATGGATGCCATTATAGGCAGGATAACACCGGTAGGCGGCTTGATCTTCTTAGTGAGCACCATGCGGGCCAGAATGGCTATCGGGAGGCCAACTGTCTTGGCCATCGCAGAGTATTCCCTGTTCTCGCCCTTTATTACCATGGAACTGGTCAACTTTATTTTCCGGTCCTTGTGCATGTATTCTATTTCATGCTGCATAGCCACCATATCCTTTTCGAGAGACGCCATCTTCCATTTGTCGAGGAGCAGCTCAAGCAACACATCAGCCGAAGAGAACTTACCGGGTTTTAGTGATATTTCCTCAAAAAGGCCCAGCCATTGCAACATCGATATTACCTTATCGTCTTCATCTACCCCCAGTAGCCTGGCAACATGCTGCTGAAGCGTACCCTTATCTTTAAAACCGGTCCTTTCTTTGAGCAATGATGCATAAGTATACCCCTTGGTGTCAAAAGCATCGTCCTGGTTAGTAAGGCCTAAAGTAATTATTGCATTCCACCCTTTACAAAAAGAGGGATGGCGCAGTGTGGCACGCATAAACGTCTTGATATCCGGTACATCATATATATCCAGGTACCTGAGCGAGTCCCGGTTGGGATAATAAGCCAGCATACCGAGATCGTCCACTTTTACCTTTTTATTGTGCTCAAACATTTTTTCGTAAGGCACTTCTACATGCTTGCCGGCGCTAAGATATTTTGCGCCGCCAAAGCCGGCTGTGATCACGTTCCTGGGGTTCCAGCTAAATTTATAATGCCATGGATTGTTGTCGCTCTCTGGCGCTATAAGCCCGCCGCAATAAGATTTGAAACTGATAATGGTTCCGGCTACACGATGAATACTATGAATTATTTTGTTAGCGGTCATGTGGTCGATACCCGGGTCGAGCCCCATCTCGCACATGAACATAAGGCCGGCTTCTTTTACCGCCTTATCCATCTCCCGCATTTCGTCGGAAATATAAGACGATGTAATAAGATTTTTTTTATGTTTCAGGCAGTCCTTAGCAAGGTGAATGTGAAGATGTGGCGGCATCAGCGAGATCACGATATCGGCACGCTTCACTAATGGCTCTCTGTCCGATGCTTTAGAAATGTCAATTACTGCCGCTTCCGCATATGGACTTTTCTTTATCTTTTCTGCAATAGCGTTTTCGTCACCATCAGCCACTATGACCTTCCACTTATTCCGTGGAGCATGCGTTAGAAGATATTGAATAAGAAAAATTGATGATTTACCGGCACCGGCAATCAATATTGTCTGCATATTCTATTGTCAAAAAAATGTAAAAACCAATATAACTTCACCAAAGTTACTAGTATTGTCGAATAATTTCATAACGCTTTTTTACCTATATTTTTAATCAATTCATAAAATACTTAATAACATGAATGTAATATGGAAGGCTGAAGACATCTCTGTAGAAATCATTAACAATACCTCTGTTAACACAATGGGC
>CAINOM010000293.1 GCA_903851455.1 uncultured Bacteroidota bacterium
TTAATTGCTTCTTTGTACTTTGGCGGATATAGAAACCAATTCGTATGTCCGTAAAGAAAGTCAAGGATCCTGTTAAGTCGCCGAATACGCCACCGCCTGCACCCAAAACCGAAACAAAACAGGTTACAGACATATTTAACCTGTTAGGTAACAAGGCGCCATTCGTTGCATTTGGATTACTTTTTTTAGCGGTATTTATCGTCTTCAAAGATTTCCTCCTTTCGGAAAAGGTTTACTTATTTAAGGACATCGGCAGCGACTCGCTTAACGCCCTGTATCCTTACATGAATACTCTCACCGGCTTCGTCCACAATCACATACTCCCCTCCTGGTCATACAATGTCGGCATGGGACAAAATGTGCTCCCCTATGTATTCCGTGATCCATTCGATATCATTTTCTACTTCACTGGCCAAAACAGCATCGTTGGCGGTATCGTATATAAGGAGATAGCCAAGATCCTGTTCGGCGGCCTTCTCTTCTTCTTTTACCTCAGAAAGCTCAACCTGTCCGTTTATACCTCTGTCGTTGGCTGCCTGTTCTTCGGTTTCTGTAGTTACATTATTGTAGGCAGTGGCTGGCATGTGCACTCGCTGGAGGTTTTTGAAATGGCCTTATTGCTGCTTGCATTCGAGCATCTGTTCACCAACGATAAATGGTGGCTGATGCCCATCCCCTTCTTCCTCATCGCTATTTCACAGCCCTTCAACCTGTATATATATGGCCTTTTCCTGGCCTTATATGCCATGCTCCGCTTAATTCAAACCGACCAGCTGACCGTTAAAAACACCGTTGTACTGTTCGCAAAACTGGCGGGCCTCGGCGCACTGGCCCTTTTGTTGAGCGCACCCATTCTGCTGGAGAACATATTAATGATCATGGAGAGCCCCCGCGGCAGCGGCTCCTATTCGTATGCTCACATCTTGTCGTCCACCCCTATGTTCACTACCCCCAGCTCAGTAGATGCAGGCACAGATATTATGCGTTTCTTCTCTACCGATATACTGGGAAGCGGCAGCAACTTCAAAGGCACCGGCAACATACTGGAAGCGCCTTTGTTCTATTGCGGCCTGCCTTGCCTCATACTTATGCCGCAGGTATTCCAGTTCTACCACAAAAAGGCCCGGATCGCGTTTATCGTCTTCATCTGTCTTTGGCTCTTACCGGTTATGTTCCCCTATTTCCGCTATGCCTTCTTCCTGTTCAGCGGTGATTACTTCCGTGCCTATTCCTTCCTGGTTTCATTTGTGTTCATGTACTACACCCTTACTGCGCTCGATCTTATTATAAAAGAGCGAAAAGTAAACCTCGTGGTACTCATAGTTACCGTAGTTCTATTGCTTATACTTCTCAACTATCCCTACTTCCCCGATAAGGAGATCGTCAACTCCGCCATCGCCACCTTTGCCGGCTTCATGCTGCTGGTATACGGAGCCCTGGTTTTCTTCATGGGCAGGCTGAAAGACATCACTTATATAAAGTATATCTTCCTCGCCGCCGTTTTCCTCGAACTGGTGTACTTTTCAAGAACCTCCGTCAACGACCGCGATGTGGTTGCTACGTCCGAATTGGCGGAACGTGTAAACTTCAATGACTATACTAAAGAGGCGGTTTCCTACATCAAGTCGCACGACAAATCCTTCTACCGCATCGACAAAACATACGCATCATCCGGCGCCATCCACTATTCGCTCAATGATGCCATGGTACAGGATTACTATGGCACCAGTTCCTACAGCTCATTCAACCAGGGTAATTACGTGAATTACCTCGCCTCCATGGGCCTCATCAGTAAGAACAGCGAGTTGGAAAGCCGTTGGGCCAGCGGCCTCTCCTCCCGTCCCATACTGGAGTCGGTGGACCAGGTAAAATACATTTTGGCTAAGAAGAACATCAACCCCATCTGGCGCATCACCTGCGATTCCATAGCCACTTTCGGCGATGTAAAAGTGTTCCGCAATAAGTTTTCATTGCCCCTCGGCTTTACTTATGGCTCCTATATTAAGCTCAGCGCGTTCGATAATCTCTCTCCTGTCCAGAAAGACTTCATCAGCCTGCAGGCTTGTGTGATCAACGATGCCGATATCAGCAAGGTCGCCGGACTGAAGGAGTTCCAGCTAAAGGACACCATCCCAGCTAATGCCTTTAATGGCGATGTATACCAGTCAAACATCAGCAACCTCAAAAAAGATACGTTGACTTTGAGCAAGTTTGAGCAAACCAATTTTACAGGAAAAATAGATTGCAGCGAAGACAAGCTGGTCTATCTCTCCATCCCCTTCGATGCCGGCTGGAAACTGAAGGTCGACGGCCAGCCCCAGGACAAGATCATGGCATTCAGCGGCATGACGGCCGTAATGCTCAAAAAAGGCTCCCACACCGTAGAAATGACCTACGGCCTGCGCTACTTTAAGACGGGCATGTACCTGAGCATTTTAGGGTTATTACTTTATGCCGGTATTTGGGGCTTTGTGAGGATGCGGAAGGTGAAGGGCGAACAGATTGCATAGTCAAAATTATTAAGAACGAGAAACAGAACCGTTGCTGTCTCATTGTCATTTCAATAGTCCCGATCTTCTGTTCGCGTTGCCTTTTTCCTTCATTGAAAGTAAAGTGAGATGAAAAATAAAATAATATTTTTGGCAATTTTATTTGCGTGTCAATTTCATTATTTCTCTGTGTTTTCACAAATTAATAATACTGAAACTATCACCTCCTCTTTTTTATACGAAGCCAGTAGCATATTAAGAGGTGACGCAATACTTAGGAGGCCTGGGTTAATATTGTATAAAAAATATATAACGAA
>CAINOM010000294.1 GCA_903851455.1 uncultured Bacteroidota bacterium
ACTATAAGAACGAGATGGAAGCGAGGCAGGCGAAGGAAAAGAAAGTTGCAGAAGAACATGCAAAGAAGCAACTACCAATAGACGATAAGATACTGCAGGACTACTTTGCGAAAAACAATATCAAGGCGCAAAAAACCGCCTCTGGAATATACTACACCATAAAGCAGGCAGGTAGCGGAGACCCGGTTCAGCAGGGGCAGACCGTGAGCCTGAAATATACGGGCAAAACACTTGACGGAAAAGCGTTTGACTCCAACATAGATACTGCAATAGGACACCACGGCGCAGATCCTCTGGTGTTCAATGTAGGGCAGGGACAGATGATACCCGGCATTGATGAAGGTGTAACATTGCTGAAGAGCGGTAGCAAGGCCACGATATATATCCCCTCCCCGCTCGGCTACGGCGCTCAGAGCCCCATGCCTGATATTCCCTCGGATGCCATCCTGATATTTGAAGTGGAAGTGGAAGCTACACAACCCGAATCAACGGAAGACGCACCCCATGCCGATCCCGCCCAGTTGGCCAAAGATGACAAAATACTAAAAGCCTATTTCACAAAGAAAAACATCAAGGCTAAAAAGACCGTGTCCGGTTTATACTATACCATACAAAAAGCAGGCACCGGCAACCCGATAAAAAAAGGACAATCAGTTAGCATCAAGTACACGGGCAAGTCGCTCAACGGCCACGTTTTCGATTCAAATATTGATGCTGCTGTAGCCGCGAAAAACCAGCACGCCACTGATCCGCTTACGTTCGCAGTAGGTAAGGGGGAGATGATCCCGGGTGTAGATGAAGGAGCTGCACTGTTAAAGAAGGGAAGCAAGGCTACCTTTTATCTTCCCTCGCCGCTGGCCTATAGCACTGAAAGTCCTACACCGGAAATTGCGCCTAATTCCATATTAGTGTTTGAAGTAGAGGTGACGGGAGTGAAGTAGCCTAAATGCTAAACAGCTTCCAGCAAAATATTGGCATCTATTTGTAATTCCTTATGTACCGCCTTCAGGAAGGAAACGTCCGGCCTTTGCTTACCACTCATGATAAGCGATAATTTGGTGTCGCTAACATGAAGCTTTTTCGCCAGTTGCGTTTGCCGTAATTTCATATCGTACATTTTCATTTCGATGATGCCTGCAAAAGTCGTCGGTGGCTCGATAACGTATGTCTTCTTTTCGTACGCCTGTGCTTTAAGCGCAAGAGCGCGAATGTCCGCAAGCTCACTTTTGGTCACGTTTGCGCTCCCCTTAGCCATAAGCTTATCTATCTTCGCCATCACAGCATTGTAATCAGTTTCGGAAGCAATATTATTTATTGCTTTTGCCTTTATTGGCGCTATCGCTTTCCTTGCAATTTTCATAAACGTTTTTTTAAACAGTAGACGCTCCGTTCAATTTATCATATTCCGCATGCCATCCTACAAAGCGGATGTACATCGTCCGCACATCGAAAAAGATTATAGCTATTATTCTATAATTACCCCCACCTATATTGAACACGAACCTGTCATTTCCGACGGCATCTACAGAATTACTAAACATACGCCTGACCTCATGAAAATTACTCCAGTCGGCCTTTTCCGCAGTTCTATACCAGTTATTCATCACGTCCCTGGCCTGCGGATTTTTATCCGTGAAATCTCTGATTACTGCGTAGCTGATAACTACCATGAGCACATTTGTGAAACAAAGTTAAGATTTTTTTTAGATTTTCTAAAATATTTAGATTTTCTAAAAAACAAAGCGAATTGCATCTGAGTCAGGTTCTGAAGTCGTTAAAAAATCCGGCACTGTGTCTGCTAAAAATCCGTCCCGAGTGCAAAATAAATGACCGGCTTTTTCGGATCATCTATACTCCACGCGGCATCAAGGCGCACAAAGTAGCCAAACAGCGAAGTGCGCAGGCCACCACCATAGCCAAGTGCAAGGCCATTGGCATTAGGAACTGTGAGTGTCAGGAATACGTTGTTGAGTCCACCTTGTGTAATAAATTGCGGGTACTTGTAGGTTGCAGAAAGATTGTCGGAGTTGGGCAGGAATCCCTTCCAGGCGTCACCGGCATCACAAAACGCCACTACCTGCAGGTTCTTCAAGATGGCCGATTGTATAGGTCGCTTCAGGAACGTAGTAAGCACCGGCAACCGCAGCTCTGTGCTGAACACAAAGAAGTTATTGCCCACGCGCGCATACTGCTTGTAGCCACGCAGCGATGTAGCCACCGTCTGGAAGCCATAGTTATCCGCAGGCGCCTGTGGCTGACCGTCCGCTGTCTTTGGAGATATCCAGTTATCCACGCCGCCGGCCAGGTACTCCACTTCGCTGCTACCATCGGAGTGTGCATAAGCAAGGCGATTGGCCAGTATAAAGTTTTTGTAGATCTTAGTATAGTGCCTGATATCCACGCCAAGGTTATAGCAGCTCTTGTTGCCGTTGTTCAGGCCGTAGAGCTCCTCGCCATATACTTTGAACTTAGTACCGTTCGAGATATTCAGCACTGGCGTTATCGTATTATCAAACACATACTCCAGCCGGCTCACAGAAGTATACTGCTCAGAGTTTGGCACCGAATAAGCGAGGCTGAGCGTATCAGTAGATTTTTCAATAAACCTGTCTTGCCTTAGTGCTGTATGAAACCTGATGCTGCGCACGCGGTCCAGGGGATAGCTGAAGTCTGCCTCCACCATGTTGGAAACCGACTTGAAAAGCTGCGGCCTCACCAATACAAGATTACCCTTGCTATCTACATAGCCTACGTTCTTGTAAGCCTTATCGGTGTTGCGCAGGAAAAACACGCCCCAGTCCAGCCGTTTCCGCAGGTTTTGATACTGCAGGAAGTAAGTAGCTGACGAAATATTGATAGGCAGCTGGAAGCCTGCCAGGATCTTCTGGTCTTCCATCAGCTCATTCATCGCAAGCGTAGTAAGCGCACTAAGCGATGGATTGTTATACTGCCCGCCATTGGTCGCTATCGACTGGTATTGTGAGAACAGCACACTGTTGTCCAGTTTAATAGAAAAGAACTCCGGCTTAAAGCTGAGGCGGTATGGTGTCGGCTTCATGTTCAGGTAAGCGCTGTCGGTCATTTCGGTAAGCACTGAACTGTCTGCTGCGCCTGCTGAATTAGCATTGAAAATATTGTTGGGCTTGCGCTTTACTTTCTTCGTTGGCTGCGCAGCAGTGTCTGAGAATTCCGACTGGAAAGCATTTCCGCCTTTTATCTCCGGCTGCTGCTGGTCTTCCTCCTCCGGCTTGTACTTTCCCGGCGCAAAAGGCAATGATGCATTGCTGCCTGCTGGCGAACTCTTCACCTCCGAAGGTTTCTCTACCGACAACAATGTAGGCGATAAGTTCTTCGGCGTGGCATTCACACCCGGCATCTGCAGCTCATGGAAGTACACCATGTACTTATCTTTTTCCTGTATCACATCGGCTACGTCCCCACTCGCGAGATTGTATTGCTGGCTGAGTATGCTGGTGTTGTAATTAGTGATAGGTACTGAATAAGCAGAGTCTTTGTTGTGACGGTCACGCGCGAAGAGTACTACGTATTTATTGTTGATGCCATTGCTGTCACACAGATAAGCGAAGTTGTCAAGGCCATACTGTATCGGCTGCGTGATGTGCCCATTCTTCACATTGGTGCACTGCACCAACTCCGTGCGCATGGTCTTGAGGTCGTAAAAAAACACGTTCATCGGCCCGGTAGGTAATTCGTTCACAGCCAGTGGTACATTAATATCCGGCTTAGACCTGTTAGAAAGGAAGAGTATGCCCATTCTGGATCCGCCACTGATAAACTCCGGAGAAAGATCGTCCCACACATCGTCTGTGATGTTGGTCATCTTCGACCCCTTGAATGTAAAGCTGTAGAGGTCCGTCTGGCTCTTACGTATTGCTGAGAACACCAGCTTGTCTTCATCCTGCACCTGCATAAAGGTCATGCTCAGTACACGATCAAAACGATTCTTTGGTATCACATAGTCGTTGGTACGTCCCTTGAGGCTGTTATAAATGCGGATACGCATTTGTTTTCCCTTCTTGTAAAGTATAGCCAGTTTATAACCGGTATTAGACCACGCGATCATCGGGTAAGTAGGATCGGTCTGCTCGGTCAGGTCTTTTTGCCCCCCCTGCAGCAGCACCGTCACATCCTGCTCCTTGGCTGTCTTCTGGTCGTAGATAGTATACTCGCCATCCTTCCACACCACATAACAGATGTCACTGCCCCTTGGCGATACCCTTATGTTCCGGAGTGTGCTGTTGTCCTTCGGCACTTTAAGCGCTATAAGTCCTTTCGTGCTATCCGGTGTTTCCTGCTTCTGTGCATCCTGCGCATATACATTCTTGTAAAAGTTGATACACGAATCATAAGCCTTCGTCACCTTCAGTCCCAGGTTCGCCTTGTCCTTAGTGGCCTTGTTGAGGCTCGTCTTCTGCTGCATGCTGTACAGCAATTGCTTCACCGTCTTATTGCCATACTCGCTGGATACAAATTTCCAGAATGCCTTGCCCGCTAGCTCGGGATATTGTTCAGACAGTGTATAAAATCCGGCATCCGGCCGGGCGTCCAGCAGGCTCTTCCACTCGCTGTTGCTCTTTGCATCCCAACCATCAACGAGATACGCGATGTAACCATCGGTCACCCATTCAGGCAGGTTCAGCAGCAAAGCATTCTTCACCATCTTCTTGAAGTTCTCGCCAAACATCATGCGCTCCATCACCACACGTGCCATGCCTGCGCGTATCTGGTGCTGCAGGTCACTGTGCTCACCGGTGAAGTATACCACCAGCTTATCACCTACCAGGTTCACCGTGCCTCCCTTTGCATTACCTATGCCCTGCGCTTCATCTTTAAGGCCCACGTTCGACTGCCGGTACTCATCATAAGAATTGTAGAGTATTATGTTGAAACGCTTGGGAAACTGTCCGCCAAGTTTTTTCTCTATCAGCGCTATATCATCTTCTGCTTCTTCCGATACATACCTGCCCAGTTGTCTGCCTGCCCGATCATAATGATAGACGCGAAAATGTTTCGTATCAAAGTACTTCCACGCAAACTTCCTGTATTGTAATCTGTTCTGTCCGAACGTCTCGGTATATGACTGGCCCTTCACTACAAACGGCATCAAGGCAACTATAAAAAGCAAAATTGCTTTTACTGAGCCGCACAATGTAGTTTTAATTACACGTGATCTGAATTGAGTCATGAAGCCATTAAGCCTTTGAGCCATTATTATCCCTTACTTTTGCAATACAAATTACTGAATTTACACCATTCCGATATGTTAAATATTAACTATTTTACTTTCAACGCTTTTGAAGAGAATACTTACATCATTGCCAACGATAAAAAACAATGCTGGATCATAGACCCCGGCATGTACCAGCAGGACGAAAAAGATGCGATTTTTGAGTTCATCGCCAATAAACAACTACAGCCCCAGGGCATCATCAATACGCATGCGCATATCGACCACATCTTCGGCGTGCAGGCGCTTATGGACAAATATAACATCCCATTCAGCATGCATGAGCAGGAGACAGAAGTACTGAAAATGGCCGCCGGCTCTGCTACCCTCTTCGGTTTCGATTTTCGCAGTGTGCCTAAACCCACTTCTTTTATCAAGGCAAGTGAGCCACTACAACTGGGCGATGATATACTGCAGGTGTTTCATACGCCCGGCCACTCGCCCGGCAGTATATCATTCTATTACCCCAGGGGCAACTGGGTGATCTCCGGCGATGTGCTGTTCTCCGGCAGCATCGGCCGCACTGACCTCCCCGGCGGCAATTTCGATACACTTATTAATAGCATTCACACACAGCTCTTCACGCTACCAGCAGAAACCACGGTACTCTCAGGTCACGGCCCTGCCACCACTATTGGTGAAGAGAAAAAACACAATCCGTTTTTGAAGTAGGCATCACCAGGCTTGGTAATGCCGTTTAAAAAATGGTCGGAAATTGCCCTTTGTTTCCAGGCATTTCAATGCATATTTAATCAAAATTTGTTAATCACTTGCAAATGGGCCGATTTTCTTGAAAATATTTTTAGGGAATTTATCGTTATTATTAATTGATTTACATCCATTTAAGATTATAAATAAAATTTCTTTGAAAAATTTATTCAAAAATGTTTGGTGATTTCAAAATGTAGATATACATTTGTATTAACAAATCATTAGTAAACGCTTTGCA
>CAINOM010000295.1 GCA_903851455.1 uncultured Bacteroidota bacterium
CTTCTTCGGCTTCTTGCCATATTTTTTGATCACGAAAATGGACGGCATGGTCTCGTAGGCCTCATTGCTTACAAGGTCCTCGGCTGTATCCTTCGTTATGTTTATGTGCCCCGGACTTGGTGTGCTGATCACATCCAGTATCTCACCCTCGCCTATATAGTCTACATCGTAGCTTTTCTGCACGTCATTTAGCACATTGTAGTCAAAGGTATCTACGGCATTATCGCTGAGATCCTTATTATAAAACGACCACAGCCTGCTGTCTGCCGAGCCCAGCCGCCACAGCGCTACGCCCCCTACATTGTACTCAGATGCAAAACGCATCGTATTGTAGTTCGTGGCCGCATCCGTGAAATAAACAGTGTGTTCCACATTGTTTTCATCAGAATAACTGTAATGGAGATTATAACTATCGGTATCAAAAACCACTTTCGCATCCGACTCTGATGCTATGCTCAATGCTTCGGCATAGGTCACATCGACGCCCTTGTCTCCCTTTGGCCAGTCATACCCATAGCCGGCTATGGCAAGCACAAGTTTATGGGGGTCTACTTTTTTCACGGCTTCGTCGAGTGCCGCTTCAATATACCTTTGAGAGCTTATCGGCCCGGGCTCACTCCCGCCGTTATGCTCGTCATATGCCATCAGGAATACATAGTCGTTATACTTTGCCAGCTCCTTATAGTTATAGTCAGAGTTGAAGGGCGACACATCCTGCGTCACCAGCAGTTTCAATGCATGCATGCGGGCATACAAATCGCGCATAAACGAGACTAACGTCTCGTCAGAGGTTTCCTGCAACTCCTCAAAGTCAATATTCACACCTGCAAAATGATTTAGCTGAATGACTTTTATGATCTGGTTGATCAGCCTTTCCTTTTTCCCATTATCGTTAAGTATCCTGTGCAGCGGTGTTCCGTTAAAGTCATCTCCTGAGAAATTGGACACGACTGCAACAACGGGCACCCCGGAAGCCTTGATTATTTCCTGTCCCCTGATGTCCGTATTTACAATAATTGTATCCGCTGTAGAATCAATCGTCATCCACAGCGGCAGCAGCATGTTGAGGCTGGAGATATTGTTCTTCAATGAGAAATAAGCCTGTTCGTCGCTCGCATCATAAAAGCCGGCCCTGAGTGGTGCAATTATAGCGCGCAAACTATCTGCCTTGCTTACATACCTGATGTGTTTCGTTTGCGCCGCCTTACCGGTAATGTACTTACCAAATCCTTCGTACTTTTTATCGATCGCACTGATAGCGGCATTCCTGCCATTGTTCAATATAGCAGTGTACTCTCCGTTGTCGTTTTTCAACTGTGGCATTGCAGGTATGAACAATTGCTTCATCACCGCAACACCCAGTATTACCAACAACAGTATTACGACAAACAAAACTATACGGAACGTCCACTTAAAACGCTGCCAGCGTGTGGGAGATTGGGTTAAAAATACTTGCTTATGCGGTTCGGACATCGGGGCAAAGATAACTGGTTGACAGAAGAAGAACAGGCGCGCTTAGCAGGAGCTGCATTATTTGCCCTGGTTTTTTCTCCTGGTATCATAAAGGTTAAGAATGACTATTTTATTTTTGGCGATCCGGTTGTAAAGCCTGTTATGCTTAATTATGAGTGTACTTCTCACATTTTTCATGCTCGTCAACGAGCCTATGTATGGATGAGACTGCAATGCGTATATCCGCGAGTAAACAGCATCTAAGAATGCGTGCGCAACTTTACGGCCCCATTCTTTTTCAAGGTAATCAAGCACGTTCAACAGCTTATTCGCAAATCTTTTGTTTATCACTACTTCATACGCCATTGCTCCATGATCGCATTAAACTCATTAAACGAGATTGTGTTCTGATCAACTGGCTCATCGGCAAGCAAGGTCAACTCCTTAAAATCAGCATTACTGAGTAAACTCGCAAGATCAGCATGCCCCTCCAGCGAATACGATAACTCCTCACTTAGCATGCGCAATATATCTTCATCATTAACCGCACTTATCTGGTTTATCAACTGCTGCTGCATTTGTTGAATACTCATGTCGCTGCTCTTTATAACTATAGCAAAGGTACAAATTACTATTGAGAGGAAAAGTACAACCACGCATATGTCCCACAAAAAAAAGCCCCAAAGGGGCTAAAAACCATCATTTAAATATGGCAACTAAGCTCTTCTCTTGATACTGCACCCTATCGACTTGGTGGTCTTCGGATCAACTTCTTTACCGGCTATCATTGCGTTGATCGCATCTTCGATATACATCTTCTTGTAGCCGTTCGGGTCTGATGGATTATCGTTCATTGCACCCTTGTATACCAGTTTGTGCTTGTTATTAAACAGGAACACCTCCGGCGTATGGTTTGCACCAAAAAGATCTGCAAGTTTCGAGCTTTCATCTACCAGGTAAGGTACTGTATAACCCTGTTCTTTAGCAAATTTCTTCATTGCTTCATAAGAGTCATCGTCTCCGCGCTTTGCCTCGTTTGAGTTAATGATCACCATACCTATGTTGTGCGCTGCGGCGTATTCCATGGCCTTTTTGGTGATCGGCTCGTTCTTTATCACAAACGGGCAGGTATTGCATGAGAACATAACCAGCAGGCCATTTGATTTCTCGGCTGCCTTCATTGAGGTATTGCTGCCATTGGCGTTCTTTAGGGTGGTCTCTGCAGCAGGCAGATCATCCCCTGGATTCATCTTATCAGCCTGAGCGAAAGTGGATGAAGGCAGGGCTGCTACCAGTGCGAACAACGCCGCCGCGAATAATGTTGTTTTCATGTTTGTGTTTTTTTGTAAAAATAAAGGTTTGCCTCAAAATGATTTTCATAAAACTATTTAGGCTCAAGGCTGATATTCTCGTCGCCTTGCTTATAAGGCAGGTAGGTAACAATAAATTGAAACATCTCATCTGTAGCCTTCATGCTGCCGTTGTTATCGCGCACCAGCCTTGGCGGGCTGAATGGGTTGTTGAGATTTTGTTTTGTGTTATCATATACCCCTTCCGCCACAATGGTGCTACCCTTGGGGATCTTCACCATCTTTTTGAATGTATAGAAATATTGCCAGTTAAAATCCCACCTGGGTATAGAGATCAGGCGTATTGTGTCTCCGTTAGGTTTCAGCGCATAAGCTTTAAAACTCTTACCCAGCAAGTGCATATGTGGGTTTATGGTGAGAATGGAAATATCATCAGGCACGGTATAATTGCTGTGTACATACTTGATGCTGTCCGGCTGAATGATGAGGTCCGGCAACACAGGCGCGTTGCCAAATGAACTCAAAGTACCGAGTTGAAACTCCTGAACCGGCCGGTCGGGCGGCGTCTTCGAGAAAAATATATTGATGTAGGAGCTGTCGAGGATATCGTCTTTGTTGGTAAAGCCATAATGAAGATCATTCAACAAAAAGACACCCTTACGTGGTAATTTATATCCGCCTATGCCATTGGGGTACTTCTGTCCTATCGCTCCCGGCAAATAATTAACCACCGACTTTTGCAGTACCGGGTACGTACCGTCATCATTAGGTAATCCCAGCCGCTGAAAAGCCTCCAGCAACTTTGATGTATCCGCCTGCATATCCAGCGCCCGCTCTCCTGTAAATACATCTTTCTTTTTATCAAAATCGTACGATACCAAGTCACCGTTCACATGGTGCACAACGTTCTTCCTGCCGGGAATAAACTCAATAAGGCTGGCAAATGTATCCTGTGGCAATTGAAAAGGAACCTTCACTAAAAGAAACCGGTCACTGCTGTTCCCTTTTAAGAAATACGGCTGCACTGCGATGCGCATATCGGGGGTACCCGACTCAGAGCCCACCGGGTATTCCGGCACCATAGGCTGTTTATCTGCAGGGCCTCTGGGCGCACCCTCTTCCGCCCATTTCTCCAGTATTTTTATGTCCCGCTCGCTGAGTACCCGCTGCCCGATAAATGTTGTGTAATGCGGGTCGGCAGGCCATGGCGGCATTATCCGTTCCTTGGCAACATATGCGCTTGCGCCCGCATTTTTTCTTGCTTCCTCGTAACTCATCAGGGAAAAATGAGCGCTGCCTCCTGGTCGGTGGCAGATCGAGCAATTATTGTACAGTATGGGTGCTACATGCTCGGTAAAGGTTACTGCGACCGGCGTGCCATCTCTGTCTCCGCAACTCGTAAACAAAACAACCAACACACCGGCAATCGCCGCTATACCGTTCATTCGACTCCATATACCTTTCCGCTCGTTAGTCATTTTCTTCTCTTGATAATTGACCTAGTAATATACTCACATTAAGCTCATAGCCCAGCAAAATAATAATCGTGTTCAGCCA
>CAINOM010000296.1 GCA_903851455.1 uncultured Bacteroidota bacterium
AAACTTGTTTTTTCTTCAGATAAGCCAGGAGGAAAGGGTGGGTCAGACCTTTACCTCTGCCTAAGCGATCAGAAGGGTGGTTGGTCGGAACCGCAAAGCCTGGACAATGCCATTAATACCGAGGGAGAGGAAGTATATCCGTACTTCGTTGACAATACAACCTTGTCATTTTCGTCAGATGGGCTGACCGGTTTTGGGGGATTAGATATTTACACAACGCAGTGGAATGAAAAGGATAGTTCCTTCGGCATGGCCGTAAACGTTGGTGCGCCATTTAATTCATCTTACGATGATATGTCACTTGCGATGTTTCCCGGGAACAGGAAGGCGTATTTCTCATCGAACCGGCCTGCAGAAAAAGGGGGCGATAACATCTATTATTATGCGAAGAAAGAAACTCCGCCAGTTGTTGAAGCACGTCCGGTCGCTGATGTTATTAAAGTGCCACTAAGCGAAAAAAACGAAGTAAAATCTAAAATGGAGGAGGAGGGCCCCCTTAAAACCAACAAGATATACAACATCAAGGGTTTCTATTTCCAGGTCAACCGGTATGACATTTTACCAGCAAAAATGGGACAGCTCGATGAGGTTGTGGTACTGATGCAGCAAAACCCGGAAATGAAAATACAACTGCTCGCATATGCCGACTGTCGCGGTACAGCCGCGTTTAACCTGGAACTTTCAGAGCAGCGTGCAAAATCTATTAAAAGATTTCTCGAGAGCAAGGGCATTGATGGGAGCAGGCTGCTTTGTAAGGGGCTTGGTGTAGAAAAGCAAGTGTGTACACCCTGCAATACCTGTACCGATGAACAGCTCCATGAAAGCCGCCGCGTAGATTTCCGGGTCATGCAGATGTACCTGGATCCACATTAAGTGCTACGTTAATTAACGTGAAAAGCATTTCGTTTTAGCATAAATGTATGAAATTTGTATTTCGAACTGCTCAACAATGAAACGATCTGAGAAAGTAATACTTGGTGCGCTGTTCTGCGCTGCGATATCTACCGCGCGCGGTCAGGAGGTCAAAAGGTCAGATAGTTCCAGCCATCGATCGCACAGCGGTGCGGGCGTGCGGGCAGGTGGTAGTCGAGGTTTTTTTGGTTTTTTCAGATTTCATAATGGCAGCCCCAAAAACGTGGCACATTCACCGCGTACCGGAGGCTTTGGCAGTAGTGTTCGCAGTTCATCTTCTTAGCATTTTGTCTCTCCCTTTTTGTTAATTTTCGCTCTTCAGATTGGCGGACGCTCTTTTCCGTGAATCGGAGCTTTATTTTACAAGACTCAAGAAAATCTGGAACAGTATGTTTGCGGGGCACGATTTTTCCGCAAGTTTTGTATTCGCCCCTTTTTGATGTTGATATTGATTAACAATATTTGTTGCGTTTTCTGATCATTTAGCAACTAAATAAGTAAACAAACATCACCAATACAGTAAAATTGAACTTTATTTTATGTTTTTAACATTGAAATATAGTTTGCTATATTTTCGGTCAATTTAAATTACACTAATACTGAATAATTTAATAACTTACTAACTGAAATTTTGGAAAGTGGTTTTTGGAATACGATCTTGATCTCCCGCGCTATGAATAAACTGAATTTGTTGATACTGGAAGATATGATGACCGATGCTGAGCTGATCATAATGACACTGCAGCGCTCGGGGATGGATTTCGGTTATACAATTGCAAATGACAGCGAAAGTTTCACAAACGCAATAACGAATAATAAATTTGATGCCATTCTTGCGGATAATTCCCTGCCACAGTTTAGCGGCGTCGAAGCGTTGCGCATGATTAATGCTATGGAGTTCATAACTCCGTTTATATTGGTAACCGGGTCTATTTCTGAGGAATATGCGGTTGGCATTATGAAAGAAGGAGCCTGCGATTATATTTTGAAAGACCGCCTTCAGCGGCTGCCCAACGCCGTTCTTAGCGCTATACATAAATATAAAATAGAGGAAGAGCGCAAAAAATTCCTCAACGAGGTAATAGCTAATGAAGCCTTGCTGAAGGACGCGGCTCAGCTGGCGCATTTTGGAAGTTGGGAAAGAGACCTGGTGAACAATACGGAGCGATGGTCCGATGAGCAATACCATATACTAGGGTTTGCTCCCGGTGAGAT
>CAINOM010000297.1 GCA_903851455.1 uncultured Bacteroidota bacterium
GTTTATTTTCCTTGCGGCCCGGACAGGCTTCGTTGCTGCATTTGTCAGGGTAGTTGCTTTCTTTGTTATTTTCTTTTTCACTTCCATGATCTTGTTTTTAAGCATCGGACAAGAGTGGTCAAATGGTTTTGGCATCGATGTTATCGTACTGCCTGTGGGTGCCCACAAATCTAATATAAACTGTTCTGACGTTAAAATGTATCATTGCCACTATCCTGTATTTCGTGCCCTTGATGTCAAATATGTATCTATCGTTTCCAACACCTTCAACTGTTCCGAATACCTGCCGCAACGGGCTGTAACCAGTAAAGTCGGTTATAGTCATTACTTTAAACCAGTTGTTCATTGCATCGGCAGCATCGGTGTGCTTTTCAATGAATTTTTTAATTATCGGATAACTAAATATGATCATTACAAAGGTAGGTATCTTGTTTAGCTAATAAAAATATTTTTTAGAAAATCTAAATTTACTGAATTTCGGGCATTCATGTGCACCTATAACAGCCTGTAACTAATGTACACCAACTATTACTTTTATCAAAACAGCGCCGCCAACGGTTGGTTTTTTCGTTTATGGGTAAGCTCAATAGAACCCTATTGCACAAGTGTGCCATAGCCACTGACGGCGATAGTAGCAATAAAGTTTGGAAACGAGGAATTCTATTTGGCAGATTATATATGTTCAGGAGATTTCTCTTGACGCCGAATGCGCAACTTTAATGATCAAACTTTAGTTTTTTCTTTCATTCTACTGTACGACCTTTGCAGCCTTTAAAATTTGCATTTGAAAACAAGAACATTAAAGAACGACAAGGTTAACATCATAACGCTGGGATGCAGCAAGAATATGGTGGACAGCGAGGTGCTGAGCGGCCAGCTGAGCGCGAACGGAATAGATGTAACGCATGAAAACAGGAAGCTGGACCATAATATAGTAGTGGTGAACACTTGTGGGTTCATAGACAAGGCGAAGGAAGAGAGTGTGAACACGATACTGGAGCAGGTGGCGCTGAAGCGCAAGGGCAAGCTGGACAAGGTATATGTGACGGGCTGCCTGAGCGAGCGCTATCGCCACGACCTGCTGAAGGAGATACCTGAGGTGGATGCATGGTTTGGCACGATGGAGCTGCCGTTGATGCTGAAACAACTGAATGCAGACTACAAAGCAGAACTGGTAGGGGAGCGTATGCTGGCAACGCCAAAGCATTACGCCTATCTAAAAATATCGGAGGGATGTAACCGTACGTGCTCGTTTTGCGCGATACCGCTGATGCGGGGCGGGCATGTGTCTAAAACAATAGAAGAAGTAATAGCCGAGGCCAAGGGACTGGTGAAGAAGGGCGTGAAGGAGGTGATGCTGATAGCGCAGGAGCTCACGTACTATGGCCTGGACATTTACAAAAAGCGCATGCTGCCCGACCTGCTGAAGCATCTGAGCGATGTGGAGGGCCTGCACTGGATAAGGCTGCACTATGCCTATCCGTCGAAGTTTCCGCTGGAGATACTGGATGTGATGCGCGAGCGCGACAACATCTGCAACTACCTGGACATGCCGCTGCAGCACATATCAGACAATATGCTGAAGGCGATGAAGCGCCAGATAACAAGGAATGAAATAACTGACCTTGTGGCTAATGTGCGCGATCGGGTGCCGGGCATATGCATCCGCACTACGCTGATAACGGGTTTTCCCGGGGAGACGCGTGATGATGTGGAGGACCTGAAACAGTTCCTCACGGATACGCGGCTGGACCGGGTGGGGATATTCACGTATAGCCACGAGGAGAACACTACTGCACATGACCTGATAGACAACATACCTGCCGCGGAGAAAGAAGCACGAGCGCAGGAGATAATGGAGGTGCAGCAGGAAATAAGCTACGAAATAAACCAGGAGAAGATAGGCAATACCTATAAGGTGATGATAGATAAAAAGGAGAGCGGCCGCTACCTGGGCCGCACAGAGTTTGACAGTGTGGAGGTGGATAATGAGGTGGTGATAGATGGCAGCAAGCCGCTACCCATAGGGGACTTTGTGCATGTGAAGATCACAAAGGCGTTTGATTATGATCTGGAGGGAGAAGTGGTTTAGCGCGCGTGCTTAACCGCAGAGGCGGGAAGGCGCTAAGACGAGGATATTGTTTGTTGTGTGGCTCACGTTTTCTTTTCTTTCTTTTGCTTCGCCAAAAGAAAGAAACAAAGAAAAGGCGACTTTGGCCGAATCGCTCCGCGCGGCCAAAGATAGTTCTACGCTATTCTCGCAGTTCGCTATTCACCGTTATGGCGCTGGTTTTGACTCTTCACAGTGCTACTATAGCACTCTTTCAATCGTGTCTGCTTTTTGCTGCTATTTGGCTACTCAGTCGTTTCACGACCCAAAAAGGCGCCATCATGGGCTGAATTTCAGCACAACTGTCATCAGTTGTTTTGCAGGAAATTTAGAGTTCTAGTTCTCTTTTCAGTGCTCACTAATCGCCCAAGAATAAACTGTTGAGGAGTCCGATGGTCATTGGCTTTTCTATGTAAGCACTGACGAGTGGGTGCGCGGCGGCTTTGTCTTTGTCGTCTTTGTTGATCGAGGAGGTGAGGATGTAGATGGTGAAGTGTTGCTTGATGTCCTGCGGCAGACGCATGAACTTATCGAGTACGTCCCAGCCGGAAAGTACGGGCATATTGATGTCGAGCAAAAGTATGGTAGAAACAGGGCTGCGGCTATACTCTGAGTTTATATAGTCAAGTCCCTGCTCAGGGTCTGTAAAAGCCACGATCTCGGTTTCGATGGCGACTCTTTTTAAAAAAATCCTGCTTACCGTGTTGTTCCCCGCATCGTCGTCAATAAGTAAGATGCGCTGGAGATTATGTATGGCCATATAGAGTTTCTGCTTTTACAAATATATAAAAAGCGGTGAATGCTGGTATTATTTCTGCCGAGCGGTTTTGGGTTTTAACTTTTTTGTGTTAGGGCGCGTTCTGAATGCTATGAGACAAATTGACAAATTCTGTAGTTTACAGTTCGATGGGACTGGCAAGGACACACCCCTAGCCCCTCTCCAGCGGGGAAGTGTAACGCAGGTGCGAGATGACCTCCGTGGAGGCGGTGCCGCATTCAGTGGCCAAGCGTTTAGTACATTCTGTATAGTTTGCCTGGAAGGGATTTGATGATGCCTTGCATTTCGAGCTGAAGGAGGGTAGCAGCGAGCTGGGAGTTGGCGAGGCCGGTGGCGTAGAAGAGTTCGTCGGCGTGTACGCTGTCTTTGCCGTTGAGCATGTCCACTATCTTTTGCTCGTCGGGTGAGAGATTGATGAACAGTTGTTTCTGGACAGCTTTTGGTTTGTTGTCTTTGTTCCAGTTCATCAGCTCGGTGAGGTCCTCCGCTTTTGTGATCATGCCGGCGATGTTGGTGCGTATGAGCTCATTGCAACCTGCACTGCGGCTGTCGTTCACCCGGCCGGGAAATGCGGCGACCTCGCGGTTGTAGCCGCTGGTCATGTGCGCGGTGATGAGTGCGCCGCCGGCGATGTGGCTTTCTACCACTATGGTTACATCGCTCATGCCAGCCACTATGCGGTTGCGCATCGGGAAATTGTTACGATCTGGCAGGGTCTCAGATGGGAACTCTGCAAGGATACCGCCATGTTCGATCATCTGCTCAGAGAGTTCTTTATGGTTGTAGGGGTATATACGGTCGAGGCCATGGCCAAGCACGCCTACCGTGGGCAGGCCCAGTTGCACGCATTTTTTATGGGCGATAGCATCTATGCCGAGTGCAAGACCACTGACGACGAGTATGTTGTCCAGTGATTGCAGGCCTTCAACCAGTTCTTCGCACAGCTTGTGGCCGTAGTCTGTATTCTTGCGGGTGCCCACTATCGCTGCAACGCGGATGGCGTTGAGATCGGCATTGCCTTTGTAGTAAAGTACCAGTGGCGCATCGCTGCAGTTGGCGAGGCGGGTAGGGTAGTTGCGACCGTGGTAGATGGCCTGTATGTTGTGTTTGAGCACGAAGTTGAGCTCGCGTTCAGCCCGGGTCATAACATCGGGTTCTTTGAAGCCTTTTACTTTTACCTCGCCGATGCCGTCGATATGCCGGAGGTCTTTCAATGGAGTTTTAAAGATAGCGGCGGCGCTTCCCAGGTGCTCCAGCAGCACACGGCCGGTCTTGGCGCCGACGCCGGGTACAAAGGTGAGCGCAATCTGGTAAAACAGTTCTTCGTGTTCTTCTATTGGTGGCATGTTCCCCGTCATACAAATAATAAAATAGTGATAGTAATTTGCGCTCCGTCCCTGCTATTTATAGCGTCAGGCATTTGCAATTATAAAAAGTATCTTTGAACGTGTAAAATATAAAAAATGAGGAAAATAGTATTGGTGATTTTGGCGTTGCTTGCAGGGATGTCTGTAAATGCAAAGCACCACAAACGCAAGAAAAAGAAGGAACCACAGACGCACGAAGTACTATCGGTGTCTATGCGCAGGACAGCGTGTTTTGGCCGCTGCCCGCAATATAGTATAGATATAAAGGGCGATGGTACCGCTATTTATACCGGCATCCGGTTTACACCGGACAGCGGATCGTATACGAAAAATATCGGCGCGCAAAAAGCGAGGGAGATAATGGATCGGGTGAAGCTGGACCGGGTGGATACCTGCCAGAACGCGTACCATAGCCGTATACAGGACCTGCCGGGTATGATACTTACCGTTCAGTATAGCGACAGTACGAAAACGATAAGGGACGCGGGCTATGGGCCTGGTTTTCTAAAAGACATAGCCAATGCAATAGATGAGGCTGGCAAGAAAACAGACGACAGCTGGAAGAAAATGGAAGCGCCGAAGGCCAGGTAAGCCCGAGACGCTATCGGCGAAGCATTGTATATAGCTTAGTAATAACTACAGGTGCAGTTTTTCCTTTTTGCCCAACAGCTCGTCCACGGTTTCGCGGTACATTTCGTCGGGAACACAGCAGTCTACAGGGCAAACGGCAGCACATTGAGGCTCATCGTGAAAGCCCTGGCACTCAGTACACTTATTGGGAGTGATATAGTATACATCAACGGCTATCGGAGCATGAGGAAGCGCGGCATCAGTAACCGAGCCATCCATGAGGGTAAAAGGGCCTTTAACGGCAGTGCCGTCGGCGATGGCCCATTCTACACCGCCTTCATAGATCGCGTTATTTGGACATTCCGGTTCACATGCGCCACAGTTAATACATTCGTCGGTGATCTTAATAGCCATAAGAAGTCTGTATGTTTAGTTTATGTGCGCACAAAGTTACAACTTCGCATCAAATACCCTAGCCTACAATTTCTAAATAAAACTGAAATTTGATATTACGGTTATTAATACCGGGAAAAGGAAACGAACATAACTTATGACAAATAACATATCATTGAACAGGCGGATAGACCTGCTAAGCAACCTGGGCGAGTATCTTGAGCGGAATGATGTGAACTGGATGGATGCGCAGGACAGGGCTGTGAATGCTAATCCATGGTTTACGGCAGCGCATATATCGCTGGCAATTGAGAATATTGCGGACCAATTTCTAAAGAAAGAGAAACTTGAAGAATGGGTGGCAAAATATACGCTGCCAAATACGGTGAAGAAAGTAGGCATAGTTATGGCAGGCAATATACCATTGGTAGGCTTTCATGATTTTTTGTGCGGATTTGTGAGCGGGCA
Source organism: uncultured Bacteroidota bacterium (assembly GCA_903851455.1). Lineage (GTDB taxonomy): Bacteria > Bacteroidota > Bacteroidia > Chitinophagales > Chitinophagaceae > Nemorincola. The sequence goes on from CAINOM010000297.1 coordinate 5,687, forward strand.
CCAACTGCTGATCAAGCAATCGTCGAAAGACGAGGTGTTGCTGAAATATTTATTGCTGAAACTGGGTGAGTGGGAACCGGAAGTGCTGGAGCAGGTGCAAATTGCAGACCGGCTCAATGACTGTGACGCGTATATAGCTACGGGCAGCAATAACACAGCGCGGTATTTTGAGCAGTATTTTGGCAAATACCCGCACATAATCAGGAAGAACAGGACCTCGGTGGCTGTGCTGGATGGTGCGGAGACGGATGAAGCGCTTGCGTTGCTGGCAGATGATGTGTATCTATACTACGGACTTGGGTGCAGAAATGTGACACAGGTGTGCGTGCCGCGGGGATATGATTTTGAGCGGTTATTGCGGGTTTTCAATAAGCACAATAACTATGCCGATCTCAACAAGTACAAGAACAACTACGACTATCACCTGGCGATATACCTGCTGAACAGGGTGCCGTACATGAGTAATGAGTCGGTGCTGATGGTGGAGAATGACCTGCCATTCTCGGCGGTGAGCGTACTACACTATAAATATTATGACGATAAGAGCGCGCTGCTGAAGGAGCTAAAAGGCAGAGATGATATACAAGCGATAATAGGAGCGGGCGAGGGATTTGTACCATTTGGAGACTCGCAGAAGCCTGCACTGAGCGAGTATGCAGACGGGGTAGATACCATGGCGTTTTTGTGTGGGTTGTGAGGGTTTAGTTATTCTTTTACCCAATATTTCGCAGGGTTTCTGTAATCACAGATAACGGCATGAATGATTATATGCGTTTCATGGATCGTATAGTGAATGGAATATGGAAACTTATCCACCACTGCAAGTCTCACAGAGTCGTATCTTGCAGATCGCGTATGGGGATTTTGTTTCAATAAAGTGAGTTGGCGTTTTACCTCGGTCTTAAATCGTTTGCCTAAACCATTTAGCTTGCCATTGTAGTAGCTGGCAGCACTTTGCACATCAGTTCTGGCCTCGGGGGTAAATATTAGCTGAAACACCGGGTATCAATCTTCGTTGAGCATAGAAAAAAATGTATCCTCATCTATAAGCAACTCAGGATTGTTTTTATACTTATCAACACGCTTTCGTACTTCATCCTGTTGCCATTGGGGGACATCAAAGGCTTCTTCTTCCGGGACAACTTCCAGGGCGTCTTTTTTCTGCAAATCTTCAATGATTGCAGCCGCGTACTCTTTTTTTATGCGGATATGGTAGGTCACTCGCTAATTTATTTTATATAAAGTTACCGAAAGCGTTGTAAACTTCCAAAGGTAGCGGCGACGGCGGCGTAGGA
>CAINOM010000298.1 GCA_903851455.1 uncultured Bacteroidota bacterium
AGAGAGACACATGATTGTCATCAAAGGTTGGTTTAAACCTAAAGATTTTTTTTATTACCATGCAAATGACCTAAAACTATCAATTTTCGGTTAATAACAGGAAGTTTTCATGCAGGTATTACGATCATGTGGTTAATATTACCATACTCTTACCCGCTCATTATCCGGCCGGAACAACTTATCTGTTGGCTTAATATTAAACGCCTTATACCATGCTGCCATATTGCTTACCGGCAGATTTACCCTCAGTACTGCAGGAGAGTGCTCGTCAGTTTTTACCTGCGCAGCCAGTGCCTCCGGACGTTGATTAGTACGCCACACCTGTGCCCAGCTAAGGAAAAAGCGCTGGTCGGGAGTAAATCCATCTTTAAGCTCACTGCTTTGACCTTGCTTGGTTTTTTTGAACGCCTCGTAAGCTATGTTTAGACCGCCGAGATCGGCGAGGTTTTCCCCTTCGGTGAGGCTGTCATTAGCAAAAATACCATCAGTCACTTTCAGGCCTTTAAACTGGTTGGCTACTGATTTTGCTTTGATCGTGAAATTAGCTGAGTCCAGGGTGCCCCACCAGTTAGCAAGGTTACCATCTGCATTATAGAGGCGGCCCTTATCATCAAATCCGTGCGTCATTTCGTGGCCGATCACTGCGCCGATCCCGCCATAATTCACCGCATCATCAGCGTTCTCATCAAAGAATGGATATTGCAGTATACCAGCCGGAAATACGATCTCATTCAGCGTAGGGTTATAATATGCATTTATAGTAGGTGGGGTCATCTGCCATTCCGTTCTGTTCACAGGTTTTCCAAGTTTTGCCAGATCGTAATTGTAATTCCATAATGCTGCGGCAAATATGTTCTTTACATAATCGTTGCCCACTATGTCAAGATCATTGTATTCCTTCCATTTGTCCGGGTAGCCTATTTTTTTTACAAAAGCATTTAGCTTGGTCAGCGCTTTCTTTTTAGTGCTGTCATTCATCCAATCCAGCTTCTGTATCCTTTCTGCGTAGGTCTTCTGCAAATTGTTGACGAGGTCCAGCATCCTTTGTTTTGCCTCCGGTTTGAATTTCCTGGCTACATATAGCTGACCCAGCAGCTCGCCTTCGCACTCATCAATCACCCCAAGCACTCTTTTCCATCGGGGGCGCTGTTCCTCCAGCCCATAAACGATTTTACCATAAAAATTGAAGTTGGTTGAGTCAAAGTCGGCACTGAGATGTGATGCCATACTATTGACCAGGCTAAACTTCAGGTACTTTTTCCACACATCTATAGGGAATGTTTTCAGGTCGGTCGCGACGCCTGCGAAAAAAGCAGGTTGAGACACCAGTATCGTGTCCTGGTTCTTTATATTCAACCCTGTCATTAACTTTTTCCAATCCAGCCCCGGCGCCACTTTCTCCATCGCATTCACATTGTACTTGTGATACACATTGTAAGGATCACGCATATCATTAGCCCTCATAGACGCAGTCGCCAGTGAAAGCTCCAGGCTATAAACATCTTCAGCATCCTTGTTGGCGGTCACCATGTCCTCACCTATCATCATCAATATCTTCGGAATATACTTCCTGTATGCCTCCCTTATTTTGTCCGTCCGATCATCCTTGTCAAAGTAGTATTCCTTACCGGGCAAGCCCAGGCCACCTTGTCCAAACTGGCAGATCTCTTTAGTCACATTCTTATCATCAGGCCCAACACCAAAGGTGAATACCGGGCTCAAACCAAGCATGTGTTCTGTACATATTTCCTCCATCAGGCTAGACACATCCCCGATATTGTTGATGTGCGCCATGATATCACTAACCGGGGCAATGCCCATTTTATTGATGGTAACGCTATCCATGCCGCTACGATAAAAGTCACCAACACGCTGAGTAATGCTGCCTTTGGGCGCGCTACCGATGGCTGCCGTAGAATCAAGTATGGAATGAAGTGTCTTAAACGTGTTTTCCTGCACCTCGCTAAAGCTCCCCCACTCTGTTTCAGATTTAGGTATTTTGTTCTTCTTCCTCCAGTTGCCATTCGCGAATTGATAAAAATCATCACCGGGCCGAACGGTACTATCCAGGTTGGCCCGGTCTATCATTTTATATATGGACGCAGAACGCTCTGAATGGGTGCAGGAGGCTGCCACTAACAAAATAGCAACAGGAAAGATCAATCTTTTTATAGGCATATTAAGTAGGTAATTGCGGCGCAAAATTACAATAAACAACTTGCAAGCGGTAATTAATGTCGAACAGGTCAAAAAATGAAGGGCGCAAACTTTGCGCCCCTCACAAATGATCCATAAATCTCAGCTACGACTACCAAACGCGTACCCTTTCATTTTCGGGGCGGTACATTTTGTCTGTCGGCTTAATATCGAATGCTTTGTACCACGCGGCAACATTGCTTACCGGCACATTGCAGCGCAGCTCGCTTGGTGAGTGTGGGTCGGTCTTAAGGCGGGAAGCCAGTTCCTCAGGACGGGTATTGGCACGCCATACCTGCGCCCAACTCAGGAAGAAACGCTGATCAGGTGTAAAACCATCTATCTTTTCGTTGCTCTTGCCTTCTTTCGTTTTCTTGAATGCCTCATAGGCGATGTTGATGCCACCAAGGTCGGCCAGGTTCTCACCTTCGGTAAGTGCGCCATTTGCATGGTTGGTGTCTATTACTACGATCTTGTTGAACTGGTCAACGACCATATCGGCCTTAAGCGTAAAGTTGGTTGAATGTTCTGGGCACCACCAGTTGCTCAGGTTACCTTCTGCATTGTATAAACGACCCTGGTCATCAAAACCATGGGTCATCTCATGGCCTATAACCGCACCAATGCCGCCGTAGTTCACTGCATCATCTGCCTTCTCGTCGAAGAACGGATATTGCAATATACCTGCGGGGAATACGATCTCATTAAATGCAGGGTTGTAATAAGCATTCACTGTAGGAGGTGTCATGCCCCACTCTGTGCGGTCCACAGGTTTGCCAAGTTTCTTAAGCTGGTAGTTATATTCCCATGCACTGGCCGACAGTATATTCTTTACGTAGTCATTATTGACAACGGTAAGCGAACTATAATCCTTCCACTTGTCGGTATAACCAACTTTTTTCATGAAGGCATTCAGCTTGGCTTTAGCCTTTGTTTTTGTAGCAGCCGTCATCCAGTCCAGGTGGTCGATGCGGTCTGAATAAGTCGTCTGCAGATTGTTCACCAACTCCAGCATACGCTTCTTAGCTGAGGGTTTGAAGTATTTATCTACGTACAATTGACCAAGCAGTTCACCGATATTACCATCTACTACCTGCAATACACGCTTCCAACGGGGGCGCTGAGCCTGCTGGCCACGAAGAGTAGTACCATAAAAAGCAAAATGCGCCTGGTCGAAATTGCTGCTCAGGAAAGGAGACATGCTATTTACGAGGTGCAGCTCCAGGTATTTCTTCCAAGTTTCCAGTGAGGTAGCTGTCAGTTGGTGCGCGACTTCCTTGAAGAAGTCTGGCATGCCTACGATCACACTGTCCTGGCCCTTAACTTTAAGACCAGCCAGCAACGACTTCCATTCGAGGCCCGGTGTCACCTTATCTATGCCGGCAATGTTGAATTTGTTGTACAGCTTGTAAGGATCACGGCTTTCGGTGCGTGTTAGTGATGCCTGAGCAAGCGCGGTCTCCAGGTTGAAAATGTTCTGGGCATCAGTTGTTGCAGTGGCCGCATTTTCGCCCATCAGCATCAGCATTTTAGGAAGATATTGCTGGTAGGCTTCACGTATTTTGGTGGTACGGGCGTCCTTATCGAAATAATAATCCCTGTCTGGCAAACCAAGACCCGCTTGTCCGAACTGGCAAATTTCTTTCGATACATTCTTATCATCCGGCGATATTCCAAATGAAAACAGTGTACCTATACCCTGAGTATGCTCCAGTGTTATCTCTGCCAAAAGCCCCTTTGTGTCTTTTATATTCTTTATCCTGTTGAGTACCCCATTCAGCGGCGCAAGACCCAGCTTTTCAATAGCCGCGCTATCCATACCAGTGCGATAGAAGTCACCTACTTTCTGCTGTTTGCTGCCTTTTGCAGCACCCTTTGCATTTGCCGCGTCGTCAAGCAGCTGATGCAGCGCTTTATAGTTATTCTCAAGCAATTCATTAAAACTACCCCAGCGTGTTTCTGTTGCAGGTATCGGGTTTTTGGTCAGCCATGCACCATTAGCGTACATGAAGAAGTTATCCCCCGGTTTCACACTCATATCCATATTTGCCGGGTCCAGTAACTTCCTTTCCTGGGCATTTGTGTTTTCTCCGGACATAAGCGCGAGCGCGCTAAAACCGGCAACAATTACATGTTTAAAATTCATCTGCTTCTTGGTTTTTAATTTTTAAGGTGCGAAAGTACGATAACGCCTTAATTAATCTGCATTTATGAAAAGTGAAAAATCGGGGGATTTTTGAAGGAATACATTTGCTCAAGGCAATAATATTCTTCAATTATAGTTTTTCAGATAGCACTGCCCTATCTTTATAACCTTATCTATGTCTCTAAATGTCAGGAGTAGACTTCCGCTATTTATTGTCCTCTTAATATTTGTAGCGTGCAGGATTCCCTACCTCCATTACGCCTACTATTGGGACGAATCCTGGCCTTATGCAGTTGCAATTAAGCAGATGTATCACCACGGCATTAGTCTCATGCCGGGCGCAATAGACCCGGAATTGTCGCGTGGCCATCCCCTTTTCTTTCACGCAATTGCAGCCATGTGGATGGGCCTTTTTGGCAGCTCGCATATCGCTATGCATTCATTTGCATTACTGATAACGGTATTGTTCCTGGCACTTATTTATGAGACCGGGCTGCGACTATTTGATCAGCGCATGGCGATACTGGCAGTATTACTGGTCGCGACACAGGAAGTATTCTTCGTCCAGTCCGCTATGGTACTATTCGAAATGCTGGTCGCATTTTTGAGTTTTTTAAGCCTGGTTTTCTACGTAAAGGAAAAGTATATCCTCACTGCTTTGTGCCTTTGCATGCTCTTTTATACGAAGGAAAGTGGGCTCATTATGGGTTTCATCCTGGGCATTGATGCGGTTCTCACTATGTTCAACGATCGAATTCCACCAAAGCAACGTGGATACAAAATACTCTCAGTCGCCCTACCCTGTCTTTCTATTGGAGTCTTCTTTCTCATCCAGAAACATCTGCTGGGATGGTATGTTTTCCCACTGTATTCAAACCTGGTACCGCACGAATGGGTTAAGTTCTGGTATCCATTCCGGATATGCTGTATGTATAGCTTATTCGTGTACCAATACCGGTTTTACTATTTTATCCTGTTACTCATACTTGCCATTATTGCCGCGCTGAAGCAACGAACGGCAAAACTTCTTATCATTTTACTGCCCGCCATTTGCATCTACTACTTTGTGGATGATACACGTGCAGGCAGACTGCTCCCGGGTGTTCCATTCTTTCTGGTCTTTCTTGTTTCTACGGCATGGTTCCTCTATGAATACAGCAGTGTGAAATATTATCCCAACCCGCAACAGCGGAAACTTATAAGACTAAGTGGCCTTTTCATTTTGTGTTTCTTGTGTTTCTCGGCATTGAACTTCTTTACACCACGGTACTTACTCGCAGCTATGGTTCCCCTGTTTTTTATAATTGCGGCTTGGGTTAACACACTCATCGGTTTTATTGATTCACGAATCTATTATGTCGTCATCTGCGCCATCCTAATCACTGGTACATATACCTTCACGCATAGCACCAACTCGGGCGACGCTGATCTTGGCTCTTTTAATGCGCTGGAGCTTCAGCAGGATGTGGTCGACTACTTCGAAAAGAATGTGTCGCCCGATGACAATATTTATACTTCATCATTTTTAGAATCGCAACATTTACAGGACCCGGCCACAGGCTTTCTACGGTCCTCAAAGGTGTTCAAAAACACCACATGGAAATATGACCGGTCTTCTCAATATCTGCTGTTCGACAATATTGAAAACGATGCGCGTTACAACGAGTTAAAAGCAAACCCTGCGTTCGTGCTTGTCATAAGGTTAGAAAAAGGAAAAAACTGGGCAGAGATCTACAAGAGGAAATAAAATCACCGCTATATCGTTTGTCTAAATAACGCGATCACCACCTATATTTGACTTATGAAAAACTATGCCTTGGGGAAATTTTTCTTATTCCTGCTCACCTTATGGTTCTTCTCTTCACCGGCTTCAGCACAGTCGTCGAAGGAAGACGCTATTGACATCGCCTACCGCGACTGTCTTTTAAAAGATACGTCTTCCGGCAATATAGACGCATGTGCATTTGTAGCGTATGGCAAGTGGAATAAAGAACTGGATAAGACCTATGACAAGCTAATGAAGACCCTGAAGAAAACGAAGGACAAAAACGCTTTAAAGCAATCGCAAACGGCCTGGAAAGCTTATCGTGATGCAGAATTCACGTCTTACGATAACATGTTCAACAGCCCCGGAAAAAAGTGGTGCGCACTACGCCAGTCCGGCCGTATAGACATAGTGCGGACCCGCGTGTTGCAGCTCAGAGGTTATCTTGAGTCAATGAAGAAGAATTAGCCACGGGATTATTTTTGCTTTGCAGAGACGTCACACATGGCGTCTCTACGCGTTTAAATACATCATGGTAACCCATGAAAATCCGTAACTTTATTATGCACAAAAAAGTGATTGATGTCCAGCCGTTCTTATGCTGATATGCCGCTCCACTATGGCCAGGTTCCGCCATGGTTGTACCAGCGTATGAGCAAGCTGGGCGTGGCGATCGTTGAAGCTATTGTGCAGGAATACGGACGTGGCGCTGTCTTGCAGCGGCTCAGCGATCCTTTCTGGTTCCAGGCACTGGGTTGCGTACTGGGCATGGACTGGCACTCATCGGGGATTACCACCTCGGTGATGGGAGCACTCAAAAGGTCTGTTAATGAGCGGTCGAAAGAACTTGGCATTTACATTTGTGGCGGCAAAGGGAAATATTCAAGAGAAACGCCTTCGGAGCTCGTTCGCATAGCCGAGCAAACCGGCCTGAATGGCGACCTGCTGGTGCGCAGTAGTAAGCTGTCCGCAAAGGTAGATAATACTGCCATTCAGGATGGCTACCAACTATACCTGCACTCATTTGTCGTTAGCGTAGATGGCGACTGGTCGGTGATACAGCAAGGCATGAACGACGCCAATGGCATGGCACGCCGTTATCACTGGCACTCTCCCACCCTTGCCTCATTTGTTGAGGAGCCGCATACATTTATCTATGGGAAAAGCCAGGGACAGATCATCAACATCACCGACAAACAGGCGGATGCAACGCGGGCAGGCATATTACAGCTTACGCACGAGAGCCCCGAAAAATTACTGCCCGAAATAAAGAAACTGGTAATGCCCTCGCACCACGATGTAAAGGCAAAGGATGTTGACCTCAAAAGGCTGGGAAGTGTGCTCGCTGTGGCTTACGAAAAAGAGCACCTGGATATAGAGTCGCTGTTGCTGCTGGAAGGCCTTGGCCCACGCACCCTTCAATCATTGGTGCTGGTAAGCGAAGTAATACACGGTACACCATCCCGCTTTGAAGACCCTGCACGATTTTCATTTGCACATGGAGGTAAAGACGGACATCCCTTCCCTGTGCCCACGCATGTTTATGATGAAGCCATTCAAACCCTTGAAAATGCCGTGAACCGCGCCAAGCTTGGTATCAACGATAAAAATGAAGCCATAAAGAACCTATCCAAAGCTGCTAAACGGCTGGAGGACGATTTTACACCTAACAATAATTTTGAACAGCTTATAGAACGCGAACGCAACGATTCATGGAAGTATGGCGGGAGAACTGTGTTTGGGAAGGCGAAGCCACCGAAAGAAAAACCGGGGGATGGGCAGCTAAAGTTGTTTTAGCGCAT